>JAAXQI010000042.1 GCA_012974315.1 Desulfobacterales bacterium
GCTTTAATTAATCCTTGCAAGTAACTTTGCATTATGCTTGTAAATTTTCCCTGGTAAAGCTAAATTATCCATAGTTTACTCCCTGTATTTAGAGATTTATTTAATGTACCTGTCTTTTGGCAGGGATCAGAATCAAACCTTCAATGTCAGATACAAACCCCGATCAACTACAATTCCAGCCGGACTCAAAACTTATTGAGTGGATGCGGGATATCCGCCGTACTATCCACCAATACCCGGAACTGGCAAACGAAGAGCACCGTACCCAAAAGTTTATTTGTGAAAAACTTGGCGAACTTAACATTCCCTTCCGTACCAAGGGAATCCACACCGGAGTTATTGCAACCATTGAACCTTCCGCTTCTAATGACTCAAAAGAAACACCATGTATAGCCTTACGCGCAGATCTTGATGCCTTGCCGGTGGATGAAAAAACCGGGCTTTCCTTTGCCTCCAAATTTCCCGGTTTAATGCATGCCTGTGGCCATGACGGCCATGTGGCTATGCTGCTTGGGGCGGCTGCAATGTTGCAGCAAATTGAACTCCCGGGCAGGGTCACACTGCTCTTTCAGCCGGCTGAAGAATCAGGAGAAGGTGCTTTAGCGATGATTGAAGATGGTGCTTTTGCAGGGGTGCAGGCCATATTTGCGGGACATATTGACCGCCATTTCAGTGTTGGGCAAATTGCAGCTGAACCAGGCTTGATCTGTGCCTATACTGACAAATTCAAGATCAGGATATGCGGTCGAGGCGGCCATGCCGCACGTCCCCATGAAACCATTGATGCCATAGTTGTTGCCAGTCTTCTTGTCATGAGCATCCAAACCCTGGTTTCCCGCGAGATAAACCCCTCCTATCCTACGGTTGTCAGCGTAGGTCGTTTCAGTGGAGGGTCTGCCTATAATGTTATCGCTGAAGAGGCAATACTCGAAGGTACCATCCGTGCCACCCATCCTGAGGTCAGGGCCCAGATTATTGATGGGCTTGAGCGAATGGTTCGGGCTATGGACGGGTTATACAATGCCAAGACATCCATACATTTCCTCAATGGATTGCCACCGGTTATAAATCATCCGGTAACAGCCAGGCTGGCACGAAAGGCAGCAAAAATGATTGTTGGGCAAAAAGGAGTTGTAAAGCAACGCCACCCAAGCCTTGGTGGAGAGGACTTTGCCTATTTTCTGCAGAAAGTGCCAGGCTGTCTTGTGCGCTTCGGGGCCGGACATCCTGATCTGCCTAATACCCCGGCCCATAGTCCCTATTTTGATTTTGACGAAGGTGTTCTCCCAATTGGTGCCGCCTTCCTTGCCCAGGTTGCCCTGGAGGCTTTGCAGCAAAAAGATACTTTTACTGCCCACGCAGACAATCCTTCTGACACAATAATCTGGCCTGAACTTCATAACAAAGAAAACTAAAAATGAAGCAGAAAAATCCAATAGAATTTCAGGCCAGCAAACCCTTTTCCCTGGGAGTTGAAATAGAGCTCCAGATTGTGGACAGGAATGAATTGAACCTGACCCCCAGGGCACCAGAGATTCTAGCCATGGTGCCAGCTGAATTGCAGGAACGAATCAAACCGGAATTCATTCGATCCATGATTGAAGTCAACACGGAAATATGCTCCAATATGGACCAGGTAAAAGAAAACCTGACCTATCTTCTCCAGCAGGCAGAAAAAATTGCAGATGCAAACAACTGCCTTCTTTTTGCCACGAGTCTGCATCCCTTTGCCAAACACAATGACCAGGTACTTACATCGGATCCCCGTTACGACCGCATCATGGATGACCTGCAGATGGTAGGCAGAAGATTCATTACCCAGGGACTTCATGTTCATGTTGGTATGAACGATCCCCAAGCTGCCATCAGGGTATGTGATAATATCCGGATCTTCCTGCCAATTCTGCTGGCTCTGACATGTTCCTCCCCATACTACGAAGGGATCGATACCGGTCTCCACTCTTACAGAGCTAAACTGTTTGAGGCCCTGCCCCTGGCCGGCATGCCTGATAAACTGGGCAGCTGGGAGCAATACATTGAAATGGTAACCCTGCTGACCAATACCGGAATAATCAACGACGTGCGCGACCTGTGGTGGGACGTGCGAACTCATCCGGATTTCGGCACCATTGAAATCAGGATATGCGATCTTCCGTCCAGTTTTGAAGAGATTCTTGCCATTGTAGCCCTTATCCAGGGACTGGTGGTGAATTTAACGGAATCCGACAAACACTTAAATCCAAATATGCAGGTGATGAAAAGCAATAAATGGCAGGCTGCCAGATATGGTCTGGAAGGCAGGTTCGTTTATCCTCTGCTCCAGAAAAAAATATCGATGCAGGAAGCAGCTAAGGAGATCTTTACCAAGGCCACCCCTGCCATGGAACAACTTGGAACAAGCCACTACCTGTCTGTACTGCGACAAATCGTAAAGTCAGGAACAAGTTCCATCCATCAAAGAAAAATTTTCGACAAGCAGAACGATTTTTCTGCAATAATCAAAGAACTTCATCCCAAATTCTGGCAATGAAAAAATTAAGTAAAGCAATAGTTGCAACCGGGCATCCCCTGGTGAGCGGTGCGGCCGTAGATATTTTACAGAAAGGAGGCAATGCCTTTGATGCCGCTGTTGGTGCCGGTTTTGCCGGTGCGGTTGCGGAACAGACCCTTACCAGCCTTGGCGGTGGAGGTTTTTTACTGGCACGGACCAAGCAGGGTGAGGAAATTCTGTTTGACTTCTTCACTGATACTCCAGGAAGAGGCCTTGAAAACACTGTGCTTGATCCCCATTTTTTTCCGGTTACCATCCACTTCCCCGGTTCGGACCAGGATTTCAATATCGGACTTGGTTCGGTTGCAGTCCCTGGCAATTTAAAAGGTTTCCTGCACGTACATAAGCGTCTCGGACGATTACCTCTCGAGGAAATACTACAACCGGCAATCCTTCTGGCCAGGGAGGGTTTGGAGCTCAATGACTGGCAGGGGTATTTTTTAAATCTTTTAGAACCCATCGTGACCCATTCCACGGCAGGCAGGAAACTTTATACAATTGACGGCACCTGCGCCAAGCAGGGTGATCATATAACAAATCCTGCAATCGCAGATTTTCTTGCGCAGCTGCCGGAGGATCATGGCGAGAGCTTTTATAACGGGGACCTGGCAAAAATCATTGCCAAGGATATGCAGGATGGCCAAGGGCTGCTGACTGCGGCGGACCTTGCCGCATACAAAGTCATTGAACGTACACCCCTTGCCATTGGATACCGGGATTACACCCTCCTGACAAACCCCCATCCTTCCATGGGGGGCGCCCTCATCGCCCTGGCATTATCTCTGTTGGAAACCCAGGATATGTCCAGCCTCCGGCACCACTCCCCTGAACATGTTCTGCAGACTGCAAAATTAATGACCGAGGTGGAGCAGCTGCGCGAAAAAGGCATAAATGCCCAGGCCATGGAAAAATCAGGGGAGAGATTACGGCAGTTTTCCCGCGGCACAACCCATATCAGTATTGCCGATGCTGAAGGAAATGTTGCGAGCATGACCTGTTCAAACGGAGAAGGGTCCGGATACTTTGTTCCCGGCACAGGCATTATGCTAAATAACATGATGGGTGAAGATGACCTGCATCCTGAAGGATTTCACTCCAGTCCTCCGGGTCAGCGGGTCTCATCCATGATGTCACCTTCATTGCTATTAAAAAATGATGCGGTCGCAATGGTTATTGGCAGCGGAGGCAGCAAGCGTATACGCACGGCAATCACCCAGGTGATCAGCTCCATTGTCGATTTTGGCATTCCTGTACAGCAAGCTGTCGAAGCTCCGCGCATTCATTGGGATGGAGAGATGATGCAGGTGGAACCGGGACTGCCCCTGGAATCACTTGTTGCATTAGAACAGCACTGGCCGGTTAATATCTGGTCCGAATTGGATGTCTATTTTGGCGGGGCACATACCGTAATCCCCAATATCGCCGGCGGAGGCGACCCAAGACGGGGCGGATCGGTGAGGGTGATTGAAGATTTGAAAGATTGAAGATTGAAGATTATCGGGTAACGAAACAACCCGATGATTAACAGAAAATTGAATGTGAAATGAAGATTAAAGGCGCAGGGAAAAAGACAGTTAGCAGAAACATAGAGCAATTAAAACTTAAAATAGTCTTTCACCTTGCGCCCTGTGCCCTGTGCCCTGTGCCCTCAGCCTTTTCACTTTAAACTTTAGGCACTTTAAACCTTTGGCACTTTAAACTTTAGATCACTTTAAACTTTAGTACACTTAAGGCACTTCAAAAAACATGGCTGCTTATATAATACGACGCATACTGCTGATGATCCCTACCCTTTTCGGGATTATGCTGGTCACCTTTATCGTGACCCAGTTTGTTCCTGGAGGGCCGGTCGAACGTATGATGGCTGAAATTGAGGGACATTCCACCACAGGACTTTCCACCGGGGCAGGTGAAGTCAGGGTAATGCCCAAAAGTAGCCTGTACCAAGGTGCGCAGGGTCTTGATACAGAAAGACTGGAAAAACTGCAGGCTCTGTATGGTTTTGACAAGCCGCCTGTAGAACGTTTTCTGACCATGATGAAAAACTTCCTGGTCTTTGATTTCGGTACCAGCTATTACCATCATAAAAGTGTGGCCAACCTTGTTATCTCAAAACTACCGGTTTCCATGTCCCTTGGCCTGTGGACATTTTTAATTGTCTACCTCACCTGTATTCCCCTTGGCATTTACAAAGCGATGAATGACGGCTCCCGCATTGATGTTATGTCAAGCACAGTAATCCTTATCGGTTATGCAATCCCCGGTTTCGTCCTTGCCATTTTGCTTATTGTTCTTTTCGGCGGCGGCAGTTTCTGGAACATATTTCCCTTACGCGGCATCGTTTCAGACAACTGGTCGGAACTGAACCTGATGAGCAAAATTCTTGATTACCTCTGGCATATGATACTGCCGATCACCTCAAGCGCAGTCGGCAGTCTGGCAGTTATGACGTTACTTACCAAGAACAGTTTTATTGAAGAGATCCGCAAGCAGTACGTTACAACTGCACGGGCAAAGGGACTCAATGAAAACCAGGTGCTTTACAAGCATGTTTTCAGGAACGCAATCATACCTATAATTACCGGTTTTCCCGGTTCATTCATCACCGCATTCTTTACAGGCAGCCTCCTTATAGAAACAATTTTTTCCCTGGACGGCATGGGGCTTCTGGCCTATGAATCGGTTTTGAACCGGGACTATCCCGTCGTCCTGGCCACCCTGTACTTTTTTACCATCATCGGGCTTATCTCCAGACTGCTTTCAGACCTGAGCTATGTTCTGGTTGATCCACGTATAACCTTCGAGAGTGTCGACTGATGGAACCCAAAAGATCACGCCAAAGTCTCGGGGTCAGACGCTGGAGAAGGTTTAAGTCTCATAAGCGCGGCTTTTACAGCCTTATCATTTTCAGTATACTCTTTGTTCTCTGTCTGGGAGCAGAACTGATCAGCAATGACAAACCCTTTCTCGTCTATTATGAAGGAGGGCTGTACTCACCTATTTTCAAAGCCTATCCGGAAACTACTTTTGGAGGGGACTTTGAAACGGAAACAGACTACAGGGACCCATATATCCTTGACAAGTTAGTGGCGGGCGACAATTTTGCATTCTTTCCACTCAATCACTTCAGTTATGACACAATCAATCTTGATCTCGACACACCGGTGCCTTCTCCACCGACAAAGGATAATCTTTTCGGTACCGATGACCGGGGCCGCGATGTACTTGCACGCCTGATTTATGGGTTCAGGCTGTCAGTACTTTTTGGCTTTGCCTTAACCTTTGTCGGTACCACGATCGGTATCCTGGCCGGTTCGGTGCAGGGATATTTCGGGGGCAAGACAGATCTTTTCATGCAGCGTTTTATTGAAATCTGGGGGGCCATGCCCGAGTTATACCTGCTCATTATCTTTGCCTCCATATTCAAACCCAGTGTCATGCTGCTCTTAATCCTGCTTTCCATGTTCGGCTGGATGGGCTTATCAGACTATGTGCGGGCAGAGTTTCTCAAGGGCAGAAACATGGATTATGTAACTGCTGCCAAGGCACTTGGGGTTTCCAACGTGGTTATCATGTTTCGACACCTGCTGCCCAATGGCATGACACCGGTCATCACCTTTCTGCCCTTCAGACTTTCCGGAGCTATTCTTGCTTTGACGAGCCTCGATTTTTTAGGACTCGGAGTGCCGCCCTCCACACCAAGCCTCGGCGAGTTGCTGGCCCAGGGCAAGAGCAATAT
>JAAXQI010000188.1 GCA_012974315.1 Desulfobacterales bacterium
ATCCATTCAGTTCCATAAAGCAGTGGAAGAAAAAACCATCAATCGTTACAAGGAGGATATATCTATGTTTATGAAACATTCGATCTGGCTTTATAATAATTTAATTTTATTAGATGACGGTGTCCCTGCTTATACTTTTGCAAAAATACATCTTTATTGGATTGTAGTCAAAATAATGGCGCATATCGCCCATCCGGTTTCTCACCCGTATTATGATGCAAAGAAGCATTTGCCAAAAGTAGAGATGGGAAAAAAGACAAGGGGGGAAAGGAAAGAAAGTTTTTTATTGGTAGCTGATGACCGAAACTTGACCGTTGCATGCTGATAACGGCCTGCTCTGTCAGAATGCCATTCCCAGGCTGAAATGAAAGACCACGGAGTCTTCGTTCCATATTTCCTCTGGATCGGGATTGTAGGCAACGTCGATCCTGATAGGGCCGATGGGCAGGAAATACTGAAAACCTATACCGATGCCGAACTTGAATTCACTGAAAAAATCGTTAAGCGTATCATCCAGCAATTTTGATCTGTCAGTATAAGGCAGAAAGCCATTCTCCACGAGTGACCTGTTAGGGGAAACATTTCCGGCATCAATATAGAGAGCTGCTGCAAAATTCTTATAAATCCTCTTGCGCAGTTCTATGGAGAAAACATTGTACCCAAGTCCGCCGAGGGGTTCATTATTGTCATCTTTTGGGCCCAGCTCGGAATGGTTATAGCTTCTGACAGTACTGTCACCCCCGTTGAAGAACCGCTCGCTGATTGGAATAGATGTTTGGTCCCTGATTGGGACAATGAGGCCGGTTGTGGCTCGCAGCCCGAGGATATATTCTTTTGGCAGCTCGATGAAATAGCGGCAGCCCAGGGTAATGCTCCCGAATTCTATTTCACTGCCAAGGGCAGGTAGTGAAATATCAAAGCTGCTGGCAAGGCGCAACCCTTTATCAGGATAGAATATATTATCCCGGGTGTCCCATATAGCCTGGATGCCCACCGTGCCTTTATTATAATTGTCCTCGCCATCCTGCAGAGGTGTATCTTCTGTCAGGTTATAAAGCTGGGTCACCGTGTAATTGTATCCGGTGGAAAGGGTGAGGTTTTTGCTGAACTTTTTGGAAAACAGGACTGATAATCCTATTTCCTCGGAGGTATAGGAAGGTTCCTCCCTGTTTTCGTAAGAGAGGGGGATATTCATTATAATGTCTGTTTGCATCAGCCAGGGGTCGGTGTAGCTTACGGAAAAGGTTTCCATCTTGGTGGATACCAGGCCTTCTATCCTTCCATTTCTGCCTGTACCGAAAAGGTTTTTTTCAAAGACACCGGCCCGCAGCCGGAACTTTTCGTATGATCCCCAGCCGGGCTCAACATAAAGTTCCCTGGTTGGCAATTCCTCAACCATTATTTCAAGATCCCGGCTCCCGTCTGCATGCGGACTTGAAAGTTTTATATCGACCTTGGCAAAAAGGCCTGAATCGAAAAGTTTTCTGAAACTCTTCCTGCGTTTGGCGTTCGTATAGATATCACCCGGCTTCAACTGCAGCCTGTCCCTGATAAATGCTTCCCGCGTCCTGGTATTGCCGGAGATGATAATTTCTGAAATTCTGACCTGTTCACCGCTGGAGATATCAGCTATCAGGTTGATCCTGCCGGGTTCATCGAGCTGCACCGTATTTATTTTAGATTCGGCATCGGCATACCCGATAGTATCATATGCTTCTTTAAGACTTGAGCGCAGCAGCAGTTTGCGCCGGACATAATAGGATTTTCCGGTAAAATCATTTTTTATTTTTTCAATTTCCCGGGCCAGCCCAGGAATGATGTCCCCGGTCAATACAACGTCATTAATGAAATATTTTGCTCCTTCTTCTGTCTGTATGGTGATAGTTACTCCGGAACGATTTTCACTATAGGAAAGAAGTGGATTTTCCACTTTTACATCATTAAACCCCTCACCCCGATAGTAATCCCTTATTTTGCCCACCGCATTCTTTACCTCGGACTCGATAAAGATCATATTTTGTTGCATGCCCAAAGGCCCTGATGGTTCCAGGAAAAAATCGAGCAATGTCTCTGATTGAATAGCCCTGTTTCCCTCAAAATTTATTTTTTCAATAAAGACCCGGGGGCCTTCCTCTACTTTAAATGTTACCTGGATGAGGGTGTCTTTCTGTTCATAAGTATAGTCAACAAATGCAAAGGCAAACCCTGCCTGCAGATATCCAGATCGTATCTGGAAAGCGGCATCATCTATATCTGCTTTCCGGTAACCTCTTTGTTCAAACATCTGCAGTTCAGCAGCAGCTGTTTTTAACAGGTCTTTTTCCGAGAAATGGGTATTCCCGGTGATGGTCAGGGTATATGGCTGCTTTTTATGATTGGCCTGCAGGTCAGAATGTTTTTCTGTTGCTTCCTGTTGCTGCTGATTCGAGGCCTCCTGAGCAATATTGACTGCAGGAATCAGTGCTGACAGCAGGATGCCGATCAGTATAAGAAATATGCTTGGGGAAATAATTTTATTCAAAACGGAATACCAGTTTCAATCCATAATTGTAGGCATCGTATTTGTCCTTTTCAGCAGACAGATAATAAACTTTCCTTTTTCCTGGTTTCAGTTCTGAAAGCCGGAAGGATCCTTCCACTGTCTGTTCGCCGCTCTTTGTGACGCCCCTGCCATAATCGAGTTCAAAACGGTCAAGGATGGTTTCGTCACTTGCTCCCGATTCATTTTCCAGCCACTTGCTGAAAAAATCACGGCCCAGGTAGACCATGATGTTTGTTGTAGCGCTGCTCGTAGTACCTCCGGCTACATCCTCTTTGGGCGGCTGCCCGGTCAGCAGGAGCAGCAGCAGGTCATCATTTGGCAATGCCGGATTTGAACTGAGAGTGATGACCGGGTCATCTAAAGGGCCCTGGGTGACCACATTGATGTCATAGTTCAGGACTTTCGATTGAGCCAGGAGATCGAGCTGCGGCCTGTCCGGTTCCCCTTCCAGGAATCGTACCAGGCCGGACTGGACCTGCAGCCTGCCGGATGGAAGCAGGACCCGCGAAGGATCAATATAGATTGTACCGACCAGAAACGGCAGTTCGCCCGTGCCTTTTAATGAGAGTTCCGGCCTCAGCACTCCGCGTATCAGGTTGTTGCGTATCCTGAAAGGTTCAATGGTGGTAATTTTGATATCAAAAACAGCATTTTTAAGGGGAGGGTCCGAAAAAGAAAAGAGAAAACTTACTCCTTCGGAAATCGGTTTTGCAGAAGAACCGATCTTGCTGAGAAAATCTATATTCCTGGTATAATATCCTCCTGTAAGCCCTGTCGTGCCTTTTATAACAAGGCGTGCTAAAGGTCCGGAAACATTCAGCTGTACATCCCCCCGCATCCGCATGTCATTATTGCGGAAGAGCAGGAGGTTTTTACCTTCCGCATGCAGGTTAACCGTGACAGTTTGCTCCTCTCTGTTGATTTTGCCGCTGAGATTGATTGGAGCTCCGCCCACTTCAGCCAGCATGTTTTTCAGGGTTATTGAATGCTCATCAAAATCTCCCTGCAGATTGACCGCGGAAAGCATGGGGAAATTGAAGGTATGGCTGACTTCCCCATCCTCAAGCGAAAAAGATCCTGTTACGGCAGGATCACGCACGGGTCCGGCCATATGAATTTTCATCCGGGTGTTGCCATCAAACCGGCGCAGCCAGGTGAGTTTTTTCTTGAGAAAGTTTAAATTTTTCAGTTCCACGGTAGCCTCGGCCGCCATGTCGCCTCCGAGTTCAGTCTTATTCTTTTGCAGGAGTTCCCTGGCAGTGAGTCCATGCTGCCAGGAACCAGATGCTTCGGCTGAATAGTCGCTTGATTTAAGGCTGGCCGAATTTAACAGTATGGATCCCCTTTCAGCAGCCAGGTCGCAGACAATATCCAGGGGTGCGTCACTATACTGTTTCAGTTTGTCGGGCGGTTCCAGTGACTGGACCTTGAGTAGAATATGTCCGAGGGGCTGTTTCCAGGAACCGGTCATCCCCATGTCAAGGACAACACTCCCTCTGCTTAAACCCAGGGGCTCTAAAAAAACTGCAATATCCTCAAGGGCGGGGAAATCGACATGTGCGTCCAGGGTCAGTTCGCTGTCCAGAAAAGGTTGAGGAACCACGGGGTCATAGGGCAGGAAACCTGTAATGGTGAGTTTGTTTCTTTCATGGGATTGCCATGCGAACTCTGAAATCTCTATGCCTTTGGATGAGTATTGAAGAGCAAAACTTCCGGTCAGCGGAAAGGGCATCCCGGCTCCGCCGGTCTCTTTTATGGATCCTCTCAGCTGTGCATAGGGATTTTTCGGTAGTCCGGTAAAAACAGCTTCAATAACGGCCCCATGAAAAAAGTAGCGGTTGTCCATGAAATTCCCAAGCCAGCCATCACTTTCAAGGTTGCTTGCAGAAATCTCAACTGTTGCTTCTTTTCCCGGAGATTTTGCAGTTCGTATGGCAATTTCCCCCTGTCCGTCAACCTGGAAGGTCCCATTCACAGAAAAGTTTTCAGGCTTCCAGGTCCCGGTTGCTGGAGAGAGCAGTACGAGGGTGCCGGAATTGTTTGTCTGCGTCAGCCCGGTAACGGTAAATTGTATTGACTGCAACGTGCCCGGTTTTTCCTGGCTGGCCCTTAATCCCCCGTGCAGTGTAAGGGAGCCCAACTGTAACTTCTTGTAGCCAAGGTACTCACCTGAGAGGGTTATTTTGCCTTGCGTATCCTTTATGGTGCCGCTTATACGCATGTCGGCAGTAACCTGCCCGGTGAGAGGTGTTTCGCCAAATAACCCGGCCAGTTCTCCCAGGGAGCTGCTTTCAAATCTGGCTGCGAGATTGATCGGGACCGATTCAAATCCTTCCACTGTCGCAGGTATTGGAATTATTGCCTGGTTAATAGTCAGGCTGGATTCAGATGTTACTGCAATGGCTTCATCAAGATAAACGGCCCCTTTATCCAGGGAACCTTTGATTGTCAGCGAATTGGGTTTGACGCCCCCGGGAAGTGAATTGTCCTCAACCTGGAGAAGCTGCAAAAGTGTTGAAAAATCTGTAATATCAATGGTGAATTTTGCCCTGGATCCACCTATGGTGGAAAGCACCTTGCCTTCCTGCAGCAATGCCATGGGAAGCATTACGTCACTTAACAGAATATGGTTGTCCGGGGTCCTGGCCTCTGCTGATACAATATTGAAAAGAGTATCGTCAAAGTTGCTGGAGAGTGAAAAAGAATCAATCCCAACTCCATGCAGCTCTCCATCACGGACATTCAAAGTAACGGTACCATTAAGGTCTTGCTCGGATTCCAGGTTGTAAGTCAGGTCAGCCTCTCCCCTGATCTTTCCGGAAATATCCCAGCCGCTGCCCCCCAGCCGTTTCTGCAGTTCACTGATATCAAAATTGTCTGTTCGGACAAGTGCCTTTAAAAGTTTGTTTTCTATTGATCCTGTTACATTCAGTTGGCTTTCCGCAAATCCAAGATTGGCGGCAAACCCTGCAAGCCCGGAATGAATCTGGGCCAGGTCAATAAAACCTGTTGCCGATATTTCCTTATCCCCCACCTCAAAAGAAGCAATGGTCAGTTTTGATTCGGTATACTGCAGCAGGGATGTAAATCCTGTTTCTATTTTTGTGGCGCCATCCTGGCTGAAGCGCAAGCTGTTTACCTGCAGGTGCAGGGCATGGCCTCCATCTGCTGCAGGGCGCAGACTGGAGTCAATTTTCCGTATCTCCGCATCCCATTCTGCGTTGGTCAGAATGACACTGCCATTATGCACATCAAGGTTGGGAAGCACAGCGGGCAGAAGAAATTGTCCAGGTGCATCAGGGGACTGGTCTTGTCGCGCAGCGCTTCTGAAATCATAGCTGATTTCAGGTGAGTTTGCCGAGCAGCTAAGCCCCTTAAGAAAGGATTCGGACCCTTCTTTCAAATCCCACAGGTTATAGTTGCAGGTAATGGTGTCGGCTTTAAAACTGTAAGCTTGGGGAAATTCTTTGACAGGGTGTATGGTTATGTTTTTAAGTGTCGTTTCTGAAAAAGGATTGCCGCTGATCCCGCCAATGTTAAGGGAAATGTGCGTCCTGCTCGCGTAAAATTGAGCACCATTTTTAAGAAAATAATAGCCCAGAGACTCCCGGTTCAGGAGCGCAATAAAAAACAATAGAGCTATTGGCAGGATGACATAACCCGTCCATTTGAAAAATTGTTTCATTTGAAA
>JAAXQI010000054.1 GCA_012974315.1 Desulfobacterales bacterium
ATAATATACAGAAGTGTTAACTAACCTGGGCGTTAAATCACACCAAACAATGGCAAGAATGTTTAAAATCAGCAATATCATTTAATACTGGATATCATTAGTGTCCCAACGTTTAATCGAATAATCTCAACTGGTTAGACGGGACGTTAATTTTGTTTTTGCAATCGTTTTTTGTAACTATCTGTAATAATGGCATTTTCTCGAAAATGGTTAAGCTCAAAACCTGTAGAATTGTGTAGAGACTGGTCGTGATTTTGAGCCGTTTTTTGATTATGGCCACGATAACATAAACTGAAACTGCAATCCAAACCTGGGATTTGACAGCGTTCTCGCTTGTGCCGAAAAATGATTTGATTCGTAGGTGCTGCTTGATCCATTTGAAGAACAGCTCCACCTGCCAGCGGCACCGATACAAATCCGCTATGGTCTGTGCTGGTAATGTAAAGTTGTTTGTCAGGAAGACAAAAGTCTTTCCAGTCGTAGAATCGAAATACTTTATTCTGCGCAACTTGTCCGGATAATCTTTTGAAGGGTAAAACCCTGCTAACCTGATTGTCTGGTCGCATTTTACTCCGGTGTCCTGTTCGGTTGGGTGGGAATAAATGCGGTGAAATCGAAAATTTGATTTGGCTCTGATAACGAAAAAAGCGGCCCATTGATTTATGTGAAATAGTCTGGCAAAATCCAGATATCCACGGTCCATGATGTAAAAGCTGCCAGGCTCTGGAATCAATCTGTCGAGCACATTGACATCGTGAAGCTTGCCGTCGCTGATATGAATGAAGGTGGGGATGTTGCCACGCAAATCTAGAAGAGTATGCAATTTGATGGCTGCTTTGTTCTGTCGGAAGTTGGCCCAGGGGAAGACAGAGAGGCTGAGATCGATGGTTGTGGAATCGAGAGCGTAAACGCTCTCGGTAAGTTCTATACCGAAATTTTCGTTGCGGTAGAGTTCTTGGGCCTCGTAGATTAGAAGTTGAGCGAAATCGGCATAGATTCGCCAATCGCGCTTCTTGTTTGCATTGGCTAAGGTGTTGCGAGCCACCTTGCTGCGAATGCCCATATGATATAACTTGTTGCTTTGTGCACGCAGGCAAGCTTCGATATCCCTGAGGCTTTCCCGATAAGTAAGTTGGGCGAAAACCATACAAAGATATTGGTCGAGGCAGCTGAAGCTCTTGACCTTGTGATGTCCTTGATAGCGTTCCACACATTGACGAAATGAATGCATGGGAAGAAAATCGGTCACCTGAGAAAAAATAAGTTTGCCTGTATACATGTATCTGTCCCTCCTGTTTGTTGCCGGGAGTATAGGAGACAGTACTTTGAGTTTTCAAGTCGATAACAGGCATAATGTTTAAAAAATAACGTAATTATAGTTTAATACAACGCATTGCATGCTAAACGTTGGGACAGCAGTGATATTTGGTATAACATTAAGCGTGATTCCTTCAGTGCCACGCGCGGAAATCCTGGCGATGCTGAATTACGAGTCAAAGCCCCAGCAGACCATCCGCCGCGAAGGAATTGCAATCATTGACGTGGATCCAGCGTCTGAAAATTTTGGCAACATCCTTTTGGACATTCCCCTGCCCCCTAATCTTATCAACCATCACATCTTCTATAACAAGGACGCTTCCAAAGCATATTTAACAGCTTTAGGGCTAAGTGAACTGCGTGTAATGGACATGACCAGATTTCCCTATCGCATGAAAATAGTCGGAGTGCCTGAATGTCAGGTTGGCGAAGATATTGTTTTTTCAAATGATAACAAGACATGGTTTCTCACCTGCATGGGGTCGAGCAAGGTCATTATCGGGGATGCTGTCACAGATCAGCCGGTTAAGGTAATTTCACTATCCAAGCCATATCCGCACGGCATTGCACTCAATGAAGATATTGACCGTATGATCATCACCAGCTCGGTTCGTGCATCGGACCTTGGTGACCCTGGTGAGACTGTGACTGTTCTCGAGGCCAGTACCGGAAAAGAGCTTTCCAGTCATAAACTTTCTAAAAAGCCGTCACCATCTGGTGTGGCCCCGGTTGAGGTCCTGTTTGTGCCAGGTGCAAAACCACCGACTGCATACGTCACCAATGTTTTCGGGGGAACAATCTGGGTTGGAACCTGGGATGCGGGGAAAAAAGACTTTAACTTTGTTGAAGCCTTTGATTTCAATTCTGTTGGAAGCGGTGTACCGCTTGAGATGTATTTCAATGAAAAGGGCGACAGGCTTTATGTAACAACGGCCAGCCCCGGACAGTTTCATATCTTCGATATCCGAAAAAGTTTACTGCATCCGAAATTGTTAAAAACATTGCCGGTTGGAAACGGCGCCCATCATGTGGCATTCTCGCCTGATGGACGTTTGGCCTTTGTACAAAATAACTTTTTAGGCCTGCCGGGAATGGGCGACGGATCTGTGACTGTTATTGATATTGAGAAAGAGGAAGTTATAAGGAGCATGGATACGCTCAAAAACCAGGGACTTAACCCTAATTCTATTGTTCTCCTGCCTGAGTGGCATCGTGATGCAGGACATTAAATGTAATATGTTTTAAAAATACAAGCCCCAACATGTATTCTGATGCTGGGGCTTTTTGTCGGACTCAAAAAAGAAGTCATGAGTATTGTGTCCCCGGATTTTACCAGATTTATGGGTCTTCCAAATTTTCAGTCTGGTTTATCTGAGTTTAATTCTCATTCTTCCACCATTACCATCATATCCGTCCCCAGGCTGAATTAAATCCGGAGTGTAGACTTCAATTTTGTTCTCTTCTAAAAACTTAACCACGGTGTAATTCTGGATTGAATACCAGAACCCCACCTGCTTGCCTTCCGGGTCGAGAATATAGTAGGCCAAATAATTATGTCCTGGTCTCCTGTCTTGCGGATCGATGGTACGTATCCACTTCTGAATCTGTGCAGAGTCAACATTCGGTATGCTTGTCCATTGATCAGTGACCAACAGGTAATCCTTATGAACGCCTAAAATAGCATTCGGTTTATCATATCCGCCGCTGGTATAATAATTGTAATCCGGCAGGACCTGATAGGATAAAAACATCTGGTCGAGCTCCCGGTCAAAATGAAAAGTCCCGTAGTTTCCAGTACTGGCACATCCTGAAAGAAAGAAATTACGGTTATCAGCAGAAGTAATTTTTGAAAAGCTTTATTCATTAGAGTTCCCTCCCTGTAGAGGTTTAAATACTGGGAAATATATGAAATAAATTATAATGAACTGGATGGCCTTAATCAAGTGGTTCAGCGTGCTGGGCATAAAGCTGTTCGTAATGTAATAATGGGTTTGTCTGCCCCTGCTTTCAATTAAAGGTCCGGGCGATATTTTAGCTGTATGCCTTTTAGAAAATTACGTAAAATCTGATCTTTGCATTCACGGTAGTGTTTATGGTCCGGCTTACGAAAAAACGCACTTAATTCGTGTTTACTTATGCGAAAATTAGCCAGATCCAGGATATCCAACACATCATCTGCTTTCAGGTTGAGTGCGATTTTCAATTTCATGAAAACGTTATTGTTAGTTAAATGTTTCTCTGGCTTGGGTTGAGGCTTTTCTTTTTTGCTTCGTTTGATGATATTGTCAGTTAAACGCTTATCAGGCTCAGGTTGCGACCCTTCTTTTTTACCTCGTTTATCAATAATCAAACCATTGAGGAAAATCGCCAGATGGGTGTCGCTGCAATTCAGATACGCAGGGTCATCATCTTTCTTTAACCAATTGCTTATCTGCTCCCGTGTTGTCTCATGATCAGCCAAGCCGAATACAGCAATCATTTTCGAATCGCTCAAGTCGAATGCATAGCGGATACGGCGTAAAATATTGTTATTGGTCATAAAAAGTCTCCAATCTGAACTGCAGCCAGGATAAATAAACTTTCGGTCTGATTACTTTAGAAATTTTAACACTTTTTTCAGTTTGATTTCTTTATCTGTTAACTGCCGGGAATGTCACTTTTATCCTGTATGCGACCAACTCTATAAGAGTCGATAATACCAACGAGCAAAGAAATGATTAAAACAGCCGAAGCAATATTAAGGAGCTTTGCATCAGTGCCCGTTGATTGCCTTGTTACTAATTCTGTAATTGCTGCGATATCAGGTTGAACTTCACCACGTTGGATTTTCTCGAATATTTGTAGAGCCCTTTCAACCGTTTTGGAAACCACCAGATAGAGCGATATAAATGCAGAACCAGCCAGGACGGTACCGGTAAGATGTTTCTTTAAGAAAAAATGCCCGGCACCAGGAAATACAAAGGCTGATAACAGGGCCGCTTTCATTGATTTTTTCATTCAATATACCAGTATTCAAAACACTGCGACTAAAAATTAGTATTATGTCCCCGCATTTTCCTAGTCCGTGTAACCGCTACCAATAGCGGCAAAGGGAAGGTTTAAATTCAGTTCAGGTACCTGATTGGCTATCCAGCCGGTGAATGTGTTGCTGTTGGGGCCCGGAAAGACTTTATAGGTCGTTTTCCAGGGGTAGGAATTGGCAGCCTTGTCGACAGAATTAATCAGACTATCGACCCCCTCTCCTCTATACTCCATGATGACCTCAGGCTTTTCTCCATACCAGTAGCGGTCTGGGACATCGTAGCGGATATTCAGAACCGGCTGGTTGTGATGGCTGCGCCAACCGACCACGTCGTAAACTGTGTAAGAGGTTTCGCCGGTGCGCTTTGCCGCGATCCAGGTGTGGATGGCAAACCAGCCGCGCCAGCCCCAGGCTTTGGCGCCATAAACCTGGAGTACTGCCTCGTTTGTGCTGGCAGGGTCTGGCGCGATCCCGGCAGAGTCACGACTGGCGGTACGCCAGTCTTTATCAGTAGAACAGCCTGCCAGGATCAAGCCGTGCAGGACAAGAACCAGCAGGAATCGTATGGTTTTTATCTGGAGAGGATTCATGCTTCATCTTTACAGGATCGGCAGACCCCCTTGGTGCCGAGACTTTTCTTGCCGCAACGTTTGCAGACTTCAAATTCGGGAATCAGGCCGAACAGGGCAAGAATAACTACGATAATACCGGTGACCACCGGTACGGCTGCTGTTTCTATTTCCGGATCATAGTTTACCCAACCCATTATTATCGCAAAAAAACCGATACAGAGGGCGGTGTTTTTCATGCTCATCATAAGGCTCTCTTTAAAATATGGAATTTTATGGAGTTAGTTTAACAGAAAAAGGGGACATAATAAAAAATAAATCTGCCCCTCTTTTGAGATCGTCGTTAAGCCAATGTCTTTTTTATCCCACAATCCTGCATTGTTTTGTTCACCACCTGGCGAACATCAGCCAGACATCACCGCCCCTTGGGGTTGCTCCGTTTCTTCATCCTCCGTCCGGTGGCGAGCCTCAAGCGCCGCAAGTCCATTTTGCAATGCGTCTTTTGCCACCCCTTGCCAGTGTTCTTTGATAGTAGTCTGGATTGTAAGGCCACCCCGATACAACAGGTTTTCCCCCAGGATTTCCTCCAGCTGTGGACGAACAAAGGACACAAAGTAAGGCGCCATGGTCCCCGCACTGGATCTGGACGCCAAGCGCAAGGGTTCTTTAACTGTCTGCTGATATTGTTCCTCGGTGATGTATCCTGTATCAAGCAGGTTTTTTAGAACGAATGCCCGGCGGGAAACAGCTCTGTCTTGATTGACCAGTGGGGAGTAAAAGCTGGGCCCCCTGGGCAAGCCTGCAATGAGGGCACACTCTGCCAGGCCCAGCTCCCAGACATGTTTGCCAAAATACCCATTGGCCGCGGCTTCCACCCCATAGGCTCCGCCACCCAGGTATATCTGATTCAGGTAGAGGGTGAGGATTTCATCCTTGCGATAGCGTCTCTCAATCTGCAAGGCCAGTAAGGCCTCTTTGAGCTTGCGGGCTATGGTTTTCTCTGGGTTCAGAAACAATACCTTGGCTAGCTGCTGGGTAATGGTGCTCCCCCCCTCCTAGAAGCGACCTGCCCTTATGTCCTTGAGAATAGCTCGACCGATGCCACGCCAATCCAGACCAGCGTGCTCATAAAAACGTCTGTCCTCTGTGGCAACAACCGCCTGCCTGAGATAAGGGGGAATTTCTTCCAGGTCCACAGGAACACGCTTCTCAACAAAAAATTCGCCTATTACTTTACCTTCTGCAGACAACAGTTTGGTCACGGAGCTGGGACGAAAATTCTCCAGCTCTTG
>JAAXQI010000057.1 GCA_012974315.1 Desulfobacterales bacterium
GCAAAACGCCATGATTCAAGCCTGACCATGCTGTTCCTGGACCTGGACGATTTCAAAACGATAAATGATACCCTGGGACATCTGGCAGGCGATGAAGTATTAAAAAAGGTAGCCCAGTTGATCATGACTGCAAAAAGATCCGAGGACATCGCAGCCCGATATGGAGGAGAAGAAATAACCATCCTGCTGCCGGAAACAAGCAAGGCTGACGGCTGGCTGATTGGTGAAAGAATCAGGAAAACCGTTGAAGATGCAGTTATATTCTATGAAGGAAAAAGTATAAAAATAACCTTAAGTGGGGGGCTTGCATCCTTTCCTATTGATGCTGGCGATGATCAAACATTATTAAAAAATGCCGACCTGGCAATGTACCGGGCAAAAAGTTTCGGCAAAAATAATATTTCATTCTTTTCAATGGATAAAAGAAGAAACATTCGGGTGGAATACAATACTTCCGTTGAAGTCCAGCAACTTGGTATACATGAAAAACCTATGTTTACTGCAACAACGAAAAGTCTGAGCATCGGCGGCATTTTGCTGGAAAGTCCTAATCCTGTTGTTATTGGGGCTAAAATCCAGATCAACATGGCTCTCGATTCAACAAGCCCTCTCCTTATAATCGGTACAGTTGGCCGGTCAGAAAAAATGGAATCCGGCAATTATGAGATCAGCGTTGCTTTCCTTGATTCTGACAAAGTGTTCAAGAATGAAATATCAAGTTACCTGATCAAGCATCTCAAAGACATACCATATCAATCTTTAGGTGCTCCTCAGAACCCTTCATAGTTGTATTTGTCACACTATTTGGCGATAGCAGGAACAATAATGAATTCTCATTCATTTATTTCTTGACATACTCTGCCCTATCCAGCATAATTACTAAAAATTCCGTTCCAACTATTTTTTAAACTTTAATATAGGTAAATTGATGCGAGAATCAAGCCTGGCATTAAAAGGATTGCATTACCATTTCAAGAAATGTATCTGTGGCGGTATCTGCGCTGCGGTAAAAGGTACATTTAGAACTATCACTAAGTGGAACAGAAAAAACGCCTAACAGAAGAATCCATTAAAAACTGTTAAGAGCTTCCACTCCCCCTACTCTATCTTTCAATTTAGGAAAGGCTCTAAAATGGATACTTATTGATACGTCCTAAGCAAATTTTCAATATTGGCCTGCATGACCATTAAGAAATCACCTTCAGCAGGCCGATTCATACAGGGAGTAAAAACCGTGCTGCTGATATCTAAGTCCTGAAGTTTCTTAACCGATGACTTCAGGGGCTCGCCTTCCCAGATCATCCATTTGGCCGGATGATCTTTTGCGGCTTCCTGCAGATGTTGCCATTCTCGCTCCCCTGGATCTTCATCTGGTTCCCACATCATCATCTGAACATTCATGTTATAGCGTCGGGCAACGTATTGGTATATGGGATGGGATGTGAAAAGCGGCGCCTGAGCCATGCGTTGACCAATAGCTATCATCTGCCTATCAAGGTCCAGCAGGTCTTTTCGTAACTCTTGAAAGTTCTTTTCGAGGTTTTGCTTTTGGGCTGGAAGCTTACGGATAAGGGCTTTATAAATTGCTTCAGCCTGTAGTGCAGCCTGGGAGAAATCAAGCCAGGTGGTAAAGGCAGTGCCGCCGTGGGAATGATCTCCGCCCGGGCCGTGACTGTGGGTGACATTGGTTTCAACTTGGATCAGCTTATCTTTGAATTGTCGTGATGTATCAACCGTACGCAGCATCGGCAAACTGACCTTTCTGGTCCATTTTGCGTAACCGGCACCGTTAAGAAGGATCAGGTCAGCTTTCTGGAACAGCCTGACTGTGTTTGTATCCGGGAGCCAAAATGCAGGATCTTCATCAGCAGGAACAGGAAAAACAATCTGGACATATTCTCCCCCAATTCGTTTGGCAAAGTAGGAAAGCGGATAATTGACCGTGTAGACAACCAGTTCCTTTTCGGCATTGGCCTGCAGGGGCATGGCTAACATCAACACAGTAATTGCCAGGATAAGATGTATTAACCTCATGGACCTCATTTTTTATCCTTATGCGTTATTAGATAAACAGATTTCTGACCAACATCTGGTCATAATGGAAGATTAGAGACACCAATACTCCGCAGATAGCTAAGCTGATGGCAGTAATGATACATATCTCCGCCCCTAAAAGTTTGGCAATGGTGGCCCTGCTGCAGCCCAGCTTGAAGATGATGTCAATTTCTCTTTCCCGCAACCTGAGCGACAAAGAAAAGACAAGAATGAGCGCAAGCAATGTTGCTGTGCCGACTAACATAATAACGGCATCAAGAACGTTACGAATCTTAAAGATATTGGCCATCAGGGTATCTATCACTTCTTTGGGTCTAACGATCTGATGAAGGATCTCTTTTCCCAGATAACGGCCTTGCAGAATAGTTCCTGCCTTGTCATCATCAGGAATTGCAAGGACAGCAGTTACCGGGAATCCCGTCGGGTCCCCATGCAGATGAAACGAATCAATGTTCTCAGCAGTTATTTCCGTATACTGCATGAGCTTGGCATTTGCCGTAACATTGCCCTTATCTTTTTTGAGGATTACAGAGCTATCAGTTGTTTTGGTCACATCCTTATGCCCGTGTCCCAAGCCCTGTATGACCCATGCGGTCCGGATATCGACAAAGACTCCCAGGTCATCTGCACTGTGGTTCGGTGCCAGGACACCGGCTATTTTCATTTTCAGGGGATAAATACCGGCAATGTCAAAAAGGGTTTCCGGTGATGACACAATATAATCACCTGCCTTCAAATTGAGCTTCATTGCCACTTCAGCACCGATAACGCACTGGCCGAGCATGACAAACATCTCACCCTGCTGAAGCTGCAGTCCCCGGAAGTCAAAGTAATCAAGGGTAGTGCCCACAATTGGAAAGCCGCGGGCTTTGAACCTGACATAGAGGGGAATCGGTGCGGCAAGACCCGTATCACTCACCTGTTCTACTGCAGCCATGGTGATTGCTTCCGGCACCTCATTGCCAAAATAAATCGAGTTCATCACCAGGTCCAATGCACTGCCCTTGGCGCCAACCAGGAGAGGACTTGAGTCTGCCCGCAGGGCAAGCTGCTGCTCACTCTCATTGAGCAGTATTTCTAAAGCCATCGGCAGGGCCGCAATAATCGTAATGCAGCTGACCAGGATCAGCGTTCTTGCCTTGTTAAACCGCAGGTATTGCCATGCCAGGTAGAGACTGTCAATCATATTGCCTCTCCCTGCAGAAAATCATTAAAGTTCACCACCCTGTCAAAGTTGGGCAGCAGTTCCTGGTCATGGGTAACTGCGAGAAGCGTGGCGCCATGACTCTTAACGCTCTCAAACAGCAGTTCAAGGATATGCAACTTGTTCTTCGGGTCAAGGTTGCCGGTTGCTTCATCAGCCAGTATCAGCTTTGGTCCTGTCAGCAAGGCACGGCATATGGCAACCCGCTGCCTTTCACCATGGGACAAATCGGATGGATGACGCAAGAGCTTGTCGGCAATCCCCATCTGTTCTGCCAGCATGTCAGCCCGGCCCTGGACACCGGAGTCGAGTTTCAGAGCACTGGTTATCCTGTAGGGATGGAGGATATTATCTCGGACATCAAGGTAATCAAGCAGTCCGAAATCCTGGAATATGAAACCGATGTTGGTGATACGGAAATTTCTTCGGGCAGTATCGCTCAGCGCACTTATCTCATCATTATCCACCTTGATGCTGCCATTTTGGAGAGGGAGGATACCGGCGACAAGGTTCAATAAGGTTGTCTTGCCGGAACCACTCGGACCTATAAATGCAACCTTTTCACCGCTGGCTACCGAAAGCTTTTCAATGTCCAGCTGGAACTCCCCGGAGGGGTATGAGAATGTAAGAGATTGTATGTTAATCATATTTTTAGGTGTTTAGGTAGAAGGCTGGAGGATGAAGTGATCAGTTAACCATCCCCATTTAAATTTAATCATTTCGTAAAGATTTGATTAAGCCATTCAAAACCTTTTCCGCTTCAATTATTTTTTCCTCTACTTTAGATTCTCCCTGTGTAAGCAAAGAATCCCAATCGTTTTGACAAGCTTAATTGATAACGCAGTTCTCTCAACGAACCGAAAGCTATATAAAGAAAACGAATATAATCTGCCTGGCTATCACGTGCACAACCTTCTACAATATAAGATGGAACCGAAACTGCTGCCCGCCTCATTTGAGAAGTCAATCCATACAACTCTTCCTTCGGAAAACCTGCTGTAACCTTAATAAACTAGTAAGGCTACTTCATCAGCCAACTCAAATGCCCGCAGTTTTGTATGATCTCTCATTTATGTTCTTTCTCCTTCAGTCTTCAGCCTTCAGTCTAAAATGCTTTTAACCTATTTCTTTCCAAACGGATCAATCCTCTTTTCCTCCAGCAGTTCGATACCGGTAATCTTCCAGGAGCCATCAGCAACTGCCAGGGTCAGGATGGCATCATAGACATTCTGGCGGGTGTGGATATGTCCCCAGTGGCCGACTGAGCCTATTGCTGTCCACTTTGTTTTGATATCAAGGGCTCCTTTCTGTTTACTGGATTCCTTTACCTCCGTTTCCAAAACATCAACCTCTTTGACCTTGGCCTGGGCACCACCGGCCTGTTCAATAACCATTGACTTTCGGCTCTGCAGATAGACATCGGTGAGCAGGTCACCACTGACGCTGATTGCCAGCTTATCGTAAACATCCTCCTCTTCACGGAAATCAAAGGCCCGGTACACGTTTTTCAACAGGCTGAGAACGATTGCCTTGCTATCATCATTACTTATCTGGCTGGCCCGGGCGCTACTTCCCACAGTAACCTGCCAGACAGGAAAGAGAGCAATCATGCCAACAACCAGGAACCCGATAATAATAATTTGTATTGTAATGGGCTGAGATTTCTTTTGCCTGGAGCGCAGTGCAAAAACAAAGGGTATCAACAGCGCAGCGCATAACAGTGTACCAATAGGAATATTGGTTCCCCGATGGGCATCTGAAACCATTATCTTGTCCACTGTGGGGATTTTGTAAGTCTTCAGATAGTTGGTCCACTTCAGGACATTATCATCCGGGTCCAGATCATAGGGAAAAGGCCCAGCCGGGTCGGTCATGCGGGCTGTAACCTTCTGCACCCGGTCTGAGAACAGGTCCCACTGGGTTTCCACTTCCTGAGGGATGCCATCAGTCAGGTAAGTTATGACAATGCCGATCATAGCCGTGTTGAGTGGCACCTGCTCCGGCATCTCGATAAAACGACTGCGCAGCATGGAGGACTCCACATACGCGGTCTTGTCAAGAATCGGCTTGAGCCGTTTTCCGTCAATCAGGACCTTCTCCCGTTCCATGAAGAACTGTGCCACCTGTTCGCGCACCGGATTGAACTCGTCCTCCTCAATGAACTCATCACCCCGCAAATCAAACTCCATCCAGGCCATCATGTCTTTAACCCGCACCAGGATCTCGTGGCGCACTTCGTAGGGCTCGATATAAAGGTATGTGCGCACTCCGGACTGCAGGGTGCGTTTGAGCTGTTTCTTTTCAAAGACTGAATACCAGGGATCGTCCCAGTCAAGGTTCAGGATATTCTCGCCGGTCAACTGTCTGAAGTCGACCACCGGTACACCACCGTGATAGCAGATAAAACCAATGGAGGTTTCAGGGATGCCATTTTCATCAAGGGGAGGTCTAAAGGTCAGCGATTCCGGTCTTCCTGTAAAAGGATATATCAGTTCCACATAGAGTACGCGCTTGTCATCCGGTGGGCCCGGAATCCTCTGCCTGGTATAGGGATTGATGGAGCCGGCAAAAGGCGACGGCCGCTCAATCCGCATACGGGGTTCAGTCAGATTAATGGTGACAGGCAGCTTTTCTCCACTGCCAGTTACGACCTGGAATACCTTGTCCGCAATAATCTTCTGGCGCTCTTCCAGTCTCGGTCGGCCGGGGATAGGCTCCGGGAAAAAGGACTCCGGGATAAGTTCGTCAAAGATAATCAGGTCTTCAATGAACACCTCCAGCTGGATTTTGACATGATCTTTTTCAACGAAGATCTCTGCAATATTCCTGGCGTTCTCAGAACCGGTCAGATTGATCCAGTCTGCTTTTGCTGATACTGCTGACAGCAAAATAATAAAGCCAACCAACAGAAACAGAT
>JAAXQI010000063.1 GCA_012974315.1 Desulfobacterales bacterium
AATCCTGACTGGAGCAGGGTACCCTTCCACTGTCAAGGCAGGATCAGATGTATCAATAAAATCCTCATAGGATTCAAAAACCATCCATTCCGTACGCCGCTGTTCCTGGCTGGACATGGAGTGCGAATAGAATATTTCCACATCAGCAAAACCGGCCCGGGTCAACCAGTTGGCTAGGCAGGCACCGGTTGGCACAAAATAGGTACCCGGAACCTTGGCATAGCGATGTTCTGGAAAAAGCGCCAGCGGCTCATTTCCTGGAATTCCCTGGGATTCAACAATCAAAACCCCTTCCGGACTCATAGCGGATCTGACATCCCTCAGCACATCAACAGGCGAAGAACGGTGATAAAGAATTCCCATGAGAAAGACCACATCAAAACAGTTTCTGAAGAGAGCCATATGCTCAACTCCAAGCAACTCAACGGCCAAACTCTCGACTCCGGCAAAAGCATTCAGGGTCTTAAAGGCAAAATAATGCTGCAGGTATGGTTCAAATCCTACCACAAGTTTAGGATTATGCTGAGCCATCCTGAACATGTAGTAACCGTTATTGCACCCGATATCAGCCACAACCTTGTCCCGCAGGTCTGGCAGTTCCGGCAGCACCCTGTTCCATTTACGATCACTGCGCCACTCTGCATCAATACTGTTACCAAAAACCTCAAAAGGCCCCTTGCGCCAGGGCATAAAATCCCGCAGGGTTTTATAAACCTTTGAAGTGTCAGATTCCCCAAGCTCATCAGCTCGACCAATTGTCACCACGTCTCCTGAAAAGTCACAATGCCTGGCCCTGATATGCTTCACACTCTCATAGGGCAGGCGAAAACGTTCCACCCCTTTTTTGCCCAGACCCAACCAGCGCTCTTTCTCCTGCAGTAAAGCAAGTATTGCCTGGCGGTCAGCATTGGGTAAAAGATCGAGATATTGCATAAAAGCTATGAATAAATATTATTTGCAAGCAACAAAAGAGACAAAATTGAACCATTGGAAAAAAGTCTCTACCCTGGTGAAACCTGCCTGCACAAGCAGGTCGTAATTTTCCTGGATGGTAAGAGGGACCAGCACATTTTCAAGGGCCTCGCGCTTGTTGGCAATTTCCAACTCGGAGTAGCCCCGTCTCTTTTTATACCGGTGATAAGAATCCAAAAACTGCTGATCGAGCTCTTTGTCCTGGCAGATGACCTTTTCACTGAGAATCAAAATGCCGTTATTACGCAGTCCATTATGAATATTCTTAAGAAATTCAAGCCTGATTGACGGCTTGATAAATTGCAGGGTGTAATTCAATATTATCCCCCCGGCCCTGGAAAGCTCCGCCTGGGTGATATCCATTTCAATAAAATCAATCCTGTCTGCTATGGAAAACATCTCTGCTTTGCGTAATGCCTTATCAAGCATGGCCTTTGAACTATCAATCCCTATAAACTTAAGATTTTTTGACTCCAGCTTTTTGGCCAGGGCCATGAGCGTTGTTCCGGTTGAACAACCAAGGTCATAAACCGTATCATCTGCCCGCAATGACCGACCCAGAATCTCGGCAACCATTTCTATTACCTGCTTATAAAAGGGCACTGAACGGTCAAGCATGTCGTCAAAAACATCCGCCACCCGCTCATTGAATTCAAACGTCTCTGCAGGTGCTTTATTTTCAAAAAGAGTGTCCCGAGCCATATATCTTAATTCCTGAGCAAGTACATGAAGCTATTTGGAAGAACCAGCTGGTTCTCTTCATCCTGAATACGTGAGGGAAATTCAGTTCTTGGGCAACTTAATCTTCAGTTCATCATTCCGGTCAGGATTTGCACGAAAGAGCAGAAATGTTTTGCCCAGGATCTGGACAATTTCAGAGCCGGTTTTTTCGGCAGTGATATCCGCTGCTTCACGCCGGTCCATAGGGCAGCCATTACCGACCTTAACCTTCAGCAGTTCATGGGCAGTCAGTACAGCATTAGCGGCAATAATGACATTCTCATTAAGACCTTCACGACCAAGCATGACAAGCGGCTTCAGGTGATGCCCCAAGCCTTTTAGATAGCGCACCTGTTTACTTGTAAGTTTTTTAAATTCCTGTTTTGTTTTCATAATCCTTTTGCATGTATAATTTCTAAGAAAAATCTATTGAAAATATTGTTCCTACCTACTGCTTTCAGCTCAATAGAGAGCGACAATCTTCAAAAAAGGTTCGATATAATTTCAACCCCGCCGATCCAGGTGCCGATCAAACTTCCGAATCCTGGCAGCAGAAACGCCAGAAAAACGCGCAGGAGCTTATTTCGCCACCAGCCGGTTATTGTCGACATATCCTCACCTACAGTCTCAAACTCTCTGACAACAGGCGGACGGACCATCACCTGTACAAAGGCTGTGACATATCCTGCTCCAATAACCGGGGTCAGGCTGGTTACCGGAGCTGCAGCAAAGGCACTGGCGATGGTAAGCGGATGGGCCCAGGCCAGGAAAGCTCCGATGGCAGAAGGAATACCGTTTGCCAGTATCCAGTAAAGCAAATTGGCCCCTGCCGCATTACTTCCCTTTTGGATTCCAATAGCTGCGAGAGATCCTATTATAAGCAGAGGTATTGCCCAGCCCAGGGCTTTAACCCAGGAAGAAACCGGCGGGAATTTACTGATTTCAGACATAGCCTTACTATGATCTTCATCAATCCTCTTTTTAATCCCCTCCACATGCCCGGCTCCGACAACTGCCACCAGTTTCCTGCCGGCTGACATCTTGATTTTTTCCGCCAGGTATATGTCACGTTCATCAATCAATACCCTTTTCAATACCGGCATTGCTTCACCAAGCTCTGACATCAGTTCTGAGAGTACATCCTTTTTTTTGAGTTCTTCAAGCTTCTCCTCTGTAAGCTCAGTCGTATCAAAAAGACTTAGCAGAAGGGTCGCCAGCAGATACCCCTTTTTAAAAAAAGAAGTTCCATGCCAGGCCCTCCGGAGGGTTACCCTGACATCCCGATCGCACAGAGATACAGGTATAGAATGTTTCTCCGCTTCACGGGTGGCTTGCAACAGCTCTGCGCCAGGCATGACGCCCAACTGCATACCGAGTTTCTTCTGATAAGATGAAAGGATCAGATTAACAAGTAATGTGGATAATTGCTTTTTCTTGATTATCTCTTTCAGGTCAAGGGATTCCCATCGCTTTCTGCCTGACAGCGCCTGGTATCTCTTGTCATCAAGTTCCACACATACGCAGTCCGGTTTCTCATTTTCAATCACCTGTCGAACCAGGTCAACCGATCCCTGGGAAACATGTGCTGTGCCTACCAGAAATATCTCCCGCCCGTCAACAGTGAGTACCTGGACATCTTCAGGGTAAACATGGTTACCCTTTTCCTCTGCACTTATGTAATGATTGTTTCCTGTCATAAATTATTATTTATTCAATTTATTTATTTCGCCATAAACTCTGATTCTCTATACCCATTTTATAAAAAAAACAAGCAGAGGAACCATAAGCATTGATTCAATCTGTGCAAGGAGGCAAATGATCTTCCCTGCTGTGTGCAATCTTGCACGGTGTTCCTGGTTTTATGGGAGCCTTGAAAAGCTTCAGGAGGGACTATAACTTTGGACAGAAAATACTGGCATAATCAACCACCACTGGCAAGTTTCAACAGCAGACGGTTGCCAGGATGGATTGTATTGTTTGGTAAATTATTCCATTGCTTGATCTCTTCAGGTGAAATTTTATGACTCCTGGCAATGGACCATAACGAATCGCCGCTGCGAACCTGATAGTAGGTGTCAGCCATTGCTTGACCCGTATCTGCCAACTTGAGCAACAGAGAGTTGCCGGGATGGATAGTATTATTTTTCAGGTTATTCCATTTCTTGATCTCTTCAGGTGAAATTTTATGTTTCCTGGCAATGGACCATAACGAATCACCACTGCGAACCTGATAGAAGAATTGATCACCTGCCGGTTTCGAATCGTCTGTTACCAGAAGTCTGTCACCAGGATAAATAACATTGGTCGCAAGTCCGTTAAGCTGCCTTAATTCTTTAGAGTCCAAATCAAATTGCCGGGCAATTCCCCAGAGAGAATCCCCACCTTTTACCACATAGTAATTTCCAGAACCTGTATTGTGCAAATCCTCCCGCACTGCAGCAAGCTTGACTTGCACCGGTTGTGGCTTCGCCTCATCCCTGACTCCCTCTTTATTGCGTGCTGGAGTAAACTGGGGCACAGAGGAGCCACTTCCCGAAGAAACACTGGCAACTTCAGTCCCGTTGTCTTTCACATAAAAAACCAGTTGCTGTCCTGCACGTATCCTGCTGATATCATTTATATCATTCCAGGCTGCAATGAGATGGACCGGGGCGCTGTACAGCCTGGACAGTTCAGAAACTGTTTCACCCGGGCGCACTTTATGCAAAACAAAATTGCCCCCATCAGCGCCTGCTGCCAGGTACCCTTTAGCCACACTGCCCTCTGGCAGCATTTCATATGATGTGGTCTGATATGGAATGCGCAACCGCTGTCCAGCCTGTAAGCCGGCAGATCGCAGATTGTTGGATTTCAGAACAACTGTTTTGGTAAGCCCATATCTTTTGCATATAGCGTTTAATGACTCTCCCTTCTTGACTGTATGGGTCTTGAACCCGGTTGAAACGACAGCCTGTACCCGGGGCAGGTTTTTCTCAACTTCACCCTTCTTGCCTGCCGGCACTTTAAAAAGATATGATGCATTGTCAGGAGGAGTAAACTCCTTCCGTAATTCATTGTTATAGTTCTTCAGATCCTTCGAATCCAGGTTACAGGCCAGTGCGACAGCTTTGACAGAAGTCCAGCGCGGCACCTCCACTGTTTCATAAGCAAGGGGAGGAGCATAGTCTATATTGTAAAAACCATATTTTGCCGGGTCCCTGGCAATGATGATAGCTGCTATCAGCTTTGGAACATAACGTTTGGTCTCCAGCTTCAGATACCTGCCTTCAGCAATTTCCCAGAAATCAGTAGTATTATATTTTTTGATAGCTCTTCTCATCTTGCCTTCCCCTGCATTATAAGCAGCCACTGCCAAATACCAGGAGTCAAACTCATTGTGGAGATCGCTGAGATATGAAACAGCGGCCTGGGTCGACTTGATCGGATCGCGCCGTTCATCAACATAATTATTGATAACCAACCCATAATTGCGGCCTGTTGACTTAATGAACTGCCAAACTCCTACTGCACTGGCTTTCGAATAAGCCCTTTCATTAAACCCGCTTTCTATCATGGCCAGATAAATCAGGTCTTCCGGCAATCCGGCTCCACGGAGATGTTCTTGAATCATGGGAAGATAACGACCGGACCTGGAAAGCCAAACGCCAAAACTTTTACGGTGTTTTCCTGAGAAAAAATCAAGATAATACTGAACCTGTCGATTCACTGTTACCGGAAAATCATATTCGACCTCTTGATCGGAATATTCGACTGCCGGTACACCCTGTTCCCATTTGCCGAGGAGCTGAAGGTCCTTTAACTCCTGGGCTTTTGTCTTCTCGGGTTCAGGCTCAACATCTCCTACCAATCGTCCTTCCTGCTCCCCATCATATACAACTGAAACCGTTCCCTGAGTATTGTGACCACGGTCAAGATCTCCTGTTTTCAAAGACGAACAGGCAGCCAGAACAACAAAACAGCAGAGTGTGGTGAGAATTTTATAAATGATTTGCATATATATATTCATTCGTAAGCTTAAGGAAGGTTTACAGGAGAGTATTCAAGCCGCAGTTTTCCAGAAGCAAAAAGCATGCCGTAACAGAAAAAATAAAAGCTTTTACAGGATAAAATTATGATTTCTTGGAAAGATGACGTCGGTTTGATATGTTTCATAATTAATTGCATAAGTTTTGCTGAAAATCAGCCCGACAAATTTTTTAATGAAACTCCCCGCAGCAAGCTACGGGGTATCTCAACAAAGGATATTTCCAATAATAACGCTGCAAGCAGCGGGGTATTTACCCAAAAGAGAAAATAATTACCACAAAATGCCTTGCTGGTGCAATAAAAAATTAAGTCAGGACTTGAATTTAGCGAAAATTTAGTGAACAATACCTGTTCATTTTTTAAAAATAAATTTGAACGTTACAATGAAACTCCCCGCAGCAAGCTACGGGGTATCTCAACAAAGGATATTTCCAATAATAACGC
>JAAXQI010000130.1 GCA_012974315.1 Desulfobacterales bacterium
TTTAAAAGATTTTTTTTCTGGCACGTGGTTTGCTTTAATAGAAGGAAAAGAAATGTTTTAAGATGCCGAAAATATCTGGATACTGAAGAGGTAAAGCATGGAAACTAAAAGCATGATGAAATATGTGGCGACTCTTTCTGTTCTGGCAGCAGTCGGGATGTTTGCCTATGTGGGGTATGCGTCCAAGATGTTCTCATATATGTCGGAAGACCCGAAGGTATGCATCAACTGCCATACCATGAATACAGAGTATGCAACCTGGCAGCACAGTTCGCACAGGGAGTGGACCACCTGTGTGGAGTGCCATCTGCCGCAAGAGCCTTTTGTTTCCAAAATCCTGGCAAAATCAAGGGACGGGTTCAAGCATTCCTATGCCATGACTTTTCGTACTTATAAAGGCAAGAACATCAGGATAAGCGAAAGTGCCAGAAAGAGGATACAGGACAATTGTATTTACTGTCACGATGAAATTGTCTCCCAGATGATCGAGAATAGCAAATTGTACATGACAGCAGCCAGTAGTGAGAAGTTCGACCGCAAATGCTGGAGTTGTCACAGGACAGTACCGCACGGCACCACCAGGAGCTTGACCACCACTCCGGACAATTTAGGGATAAAGGAAATATGAAGTTTACGACAAAATCTAAAAGAGGAGACTTCGAGTTATGAAAAAGACAACAATAGTTACAATTGGTTCAGTGTTGGTCATTGTGCCATTGTTTTTGTTGGCAATTTCAATCAATGGAAACAAGGCGGAACAGAAAACCATCACTGCCGCAGCCCACGCAGCCCAGACAAAAGGCGATATAGTACCCCAAATTAAAAAGTTTGAATCACGAAGTTCTGAATGGGGCAAATATTATCAGCGTCAGTATGATTCATACAGGCAAACCAGGAAAAGCGACAAGATTACCGATATGCTGATAGACTACCCGGCATTGGTCGTAATGTGGGCAGGATATGGTTTTGCCAAGGATTACAACGCGCCGCGCGGCCATTATTACATAGTGGAAGACAATATCAACACCCTGAGGACCGGCGGTCCGGTGGATGCTGCAACCGGTCCCATGCCCACGGCATGCTGGACCTGCAAATCACCTGATGTGCCCAGGCTGATTGATAAGATCGGCGAGCTGGATTATTTCACCGGCAAATGGGCCAGGCATGGCAGCGAGATCGCAAACCCAGTTGGCTGCGCTGATTGTCATGATAATGAGACCATGAGACTCACGATCACGCGCGATTTTCTCAAAAGGGGCCTGGATGCTGAGGGCAGCCTGAAAGCGAAAGATGCTACGCATCAGGATTTGCGCTCCCTGGTCTGTGCCCAGTGTCATTCCGAGTACTACTTTAAAAAGACCAAGTGGACTGATAAGAATGGTAAGGAGCAGACCGCAGGTGTTGTAACATTTCCATGGGATAATGGATTCAGCGCTGAAGCCATGGAAAAATACTATGACGACAGAAGTTTCAAGGACTGGACCCATAAAGTCAGCAAGACTCCGATGCTGAAAGCCCAGCATCCGGGTTATGAAATGTATAAAACAGGCGTCCATGGCTTGAATAACGTGGCCTGCGCCGATTGCCATATGCCGTACGTCCGCGAAGGCGGTGTGAAGTATTCATCCCATAATGTCGGCAGCCCGCTCGATCACATGGCAAATACCTGCCTGAACTGCCACTCTGAAGAAGAGAAAGCCTTCAAGGACAGGGTTGCAAGGAAACTTGAAAGAAAAACTGAACTCAACAAGACGGCAATGGATGTTATAGCCAAGGCGCATCTGGAAGCAGGAAAGGCCTGGGAACTTGGTGCCACAGAGGCTGAAATGAAAGACATTCTCCAGGATATCCGGCATGCGCAATGGAGATGGGACTACTCCATTGCCAGTCATGGTTCTTTTTTCCATGCACCTGAGGAAACCTTAAGGATTCTTGGTTCTTCTATTAATATAGGACAGGAAGCCCGGGTCAAGCTGCGGGCTGTATTGGCCAAGTATAATGCCGGTGACTTTGCAGCTCCGGATTTTTCCACCAAGGAAAAGGCACAGGCAGTCGTAGGGTTGCCATACCAGAAACTGGTTGATGAGAAAATGGCTTTCTTGAACGGCCTGCGCAAGGAATGGATCGAACAGCAAAAGGCTAAAGGGCTGTATGATCCAAAGGCATGGGAAGATATGAAATTCAATACATCATATGCTCCTGCTGAGACTAAGTAATAGCTAGTATGGCCAAATCAAAAAACTCCCTGTGCGATTATGCAGGGAGTTTTTTTGGTTTGGCCGGCAGTATTCTTTATGGTGCATTTAAATTCAGCACCAACAACCGGACAGAAATTTTCACCGTTAAAATTAAAAGTAGCTTTATGTTACCACGAGGTAACATAAAGGTTGTTTGCATCCAAGAGAAAGAATATAATTATTTGAACATCCTCTTTTATTAACCCGTTCCAGGTGGATTTCACGTGAATCTGACAATCAAGTTCATTGTTGCCATCAGTGCTATCATCCTCCTTTCGTACGGGTTCCTCTTGTTCCAGACTTCAAATCTGCAGAACGAGCTTGTCATGGAGCAGGCCCGACAGCAGGCAAGGATTCTCTACAAACAGATTCTCCTGACCAGGCAGTGGGTTTCAGACCACCAGGGGCTTTTTCTGGTAAAAACAGCAGGTGTGTCGGAGAATCCTTATCTGCATGAATCAACCATAAGGGCGGATGATGGAACTGTTTTTGTCAAACGCAACCCTGCCATGGTTACCCGTGAACTTTCAGAATATGCTGCCAAATCAGGGTTCTGCTGGTTCCGGATCACCAGTCTCAAACCGGTAAACCCGGTAAATGCACCGGATGAATTCGAGCGGGATGCAATGGAGCGCTTCAAGGAAGGTCTCTCAGAGTACGAAGCAATCACCGACAGTCCGGACGGTCGGGTACACAGATATATTGCCCCGCTCATGGTCCAGGAATCATGCCTGGCCTGCCATGCCGAGCACGGCTATACCATCGGTGATATCCGCGGAGCCCTGAGTATCAGTGTCCCCCTGGCTTGGGCCGATAAGGTCATACATAAGAATAAAAATACCATCATAAGTTATTCAGTGTTTTCCATTTTTGCAGTGGCTCTGGCACTGATCTTCCTGTTTAACAAGCTGGTTGCCGGACGTATCAACCGGTTGTCACGGGCCATGGGAAACTATCCTGACGAGGATTATTCAGTGTCCGATGACAAGCATTTGATGGGTGATGAGATAGGTAAGTTGATAATCAGGTTCGGTGATCTCTGTAAACGGCTTGATCAGGCCCAGGAAGACCTGGATAAAACCATGCAGCAGGCCTTCTATAGTGAAAAAATGGCCTCCCTCGGTCAGTTGACTGCCGGCATTGCGCATGAAATTAACAATCCTCTGGGGGGGCTTCTTAACTGCGTCAAAACCATGCATGAAGAGCCGGAGAATCTTGAACTGCACAAACGCTATATACCACTGCTGGAAACTGGTCTTCGCCGTATCGAACATATCATGCGCCAACTTCTGAATTTCGGGCGTGAGGCCCCTTTGACATTCAGCAAAGTTGACATTGATGGAATCATTCGCGAATGCTTTGAACTGCTGGAGTACAGGCTCAAAAATATTACCCTGACAATGGATCTCAATTTGACTGAAAAGTATTGCATTGATGTCGAAGCCCTGCGCCAAATCATTGTCAACACGGTTCTTAATGCTATCCAGGCCATGCCCGGGGGCGGCAAACTTGCAGTATCAACTACAAAAACACAGAACCGGCTCATCATAAAGGTAAAGGATACCGGCACAGGAATCGATCCAGCTATAAAGAACAAAATTTTTGATCCGTTTTTTACGACCAAGGAAGTCGGTGAAGGGACCGGACTGGGCCTGGCTGTGACCTATTCCCTTGTGCAGCAGATGGGGGGGGATATTGAGGTGCAGTGTGAACTCGGAAAAGGTACGGCATTTACCATTTCACTGCCGGCAAACCAAATGTATACCAAACCGGCAACTGAAGAGATTTCCGTGAAAGAGAAGGGGCAATAAAGAAATGGCGAGAATATTACTGGCCGAAGATGATGATATTATGCGGATCACGGTACAGGACCGGCTTGAGAAGCACAAATGGCATGTGGATGCTGTTCCAAACGGCAAGGAAGCTCTTGAACGGTTGAAGGGGGAAAATTATCACCTGGTGATTTCCGATATCCGCATGCCTGGTCTGGACGGTACCCGCCTTTTAAAAGAAATAATCAGAATGTCGCCTGAAACCGATGTGATACTCATGACTGCTTATGGCAGTGTTGAAAATGCAGTTGATTGTTTAAAAAAAGGAGCAGCGGATTATATCCTTAAACCTTTTGACATGGATGATCTTATGATCCGGGTTAAAAGGCTTCTGGAAGTACAGGCCATAAAAGCAAAATGTGTTTTGCTCGAAGAGCGTTGCAGGGCAGCCCAAGTTCCAATCATTGGCAGCAGCCCCCCAATACATAGCCTGCTGAAAACAATTAACCAGGTCGCAGGTACTGATGCCACAGTTCTAATTACCGGTGAGTCAGGAACCGGAAAGGAATTGGTTGCTGCAGCTATACATTTTGAAAGCCCTCGGGCCAGGGGACCATATATCAGGATTAATTGTGCTGCCATCCCTGAAAGTCTGATGGAGTCAGAGTTGTTTGGTCATGAAAAAGGTTCCTTTACAGGGGCTGATGCCAGGAAAATAGGAAAGTTTGAGGCAGCAAAGGGAGGCACTATTCTGCTGGACGAGATAGGCGACATGCCATTGGGATTGCAGGCAAAATTACTCCGCGTTTTGCAGGAAAGGGAAATTGAGAGGGTTGGCGGGAACAAAACGATCAAAGTCAATGTACGCATTCTCTGTTCAACAGGTAAAAAGCTCACGGATGAGGTCAAAAAGGGAAATTTCCGGGAGGACCTTTTTTACAGGCTCCAGGTCATTCCCATCGAGGTGCCGCCCCTGAGGGAAAGGAAAGAGGATATCCCTGAGTTGAGTCGTTATTTTCTTGAAGAGTTCAGCAGGGAAAGGAGCGAACAATTTCAAATAACCGACCAGGCTATTCATGCACTAATGGATTACGATTATCCCGGAAATGTCCGGGAACTAAAAAACATCATTGAACGAATTTCTGTCCTGGCCACTGAACCAGTGATAGAGCCCTGGCATCTGCCAGCCGATTTTGCCGGCAACAGTGATGCGGGAAGAGATCTTCCCTCGCTGAATCTTTCTGCAGCCCTGGCTGTGACCGAGAAATCCTGCATTTTTGCGGCATTGCGGACGACCGACGGAAAGCGGGCCAAGGCTGCTGAACTCCTGGGGATCAGCCGCAAGAACCTCTGGGAGAAGTTAAAACAGCACAAACTTTCTCCTGAGTAGATTTTGTGGAAAAGTATTTCATAAATAATGGTTTTTCTGCATGGAAAGATGCAATAAGAAAGATCTTTTTGCAATTGATTTAAGTCAAGGTTCTTTCAGTAACAGTTGTTAGATAAAATTGCTGTACCAGATAATATGGTTAACCAATTACCTTGACATTAGAGAAGGAACATAAGTACTTTTATATGTACTACTGTCACAATATAAAGTTTATGTGAGAGGAATAGGTTGTGGGTATCACGGTCACCCTGTTTTTGGGCTTGGGCTGAAAAAGTGATCTCCTGCCACCTTCCCGTTTTCTCCAACCTCTACCTGGAGATATTATGCCTGTACTTGCCTATATCGTCACCCCCCGATCCGGAGAAAAAAATAAGTTGCTTAAGGAACTGAACGCTATGCAGCATTGTGAAGCCCTGTCTGCCGACAATGCAGATATATTGATCCTGGTGACAGACACTCCTGACAAGGAAACAGAAAAACAACTTGAGAAACAACTCAACAAAATTGAATCGATGGAATCGCTCAGTATGACTTTTGGGTATAACGACGAACTACAATATAAGGGAGAAGGAGATGGCCATGAAGATCGATAGAAGATCATTTATCAAATCCGCAGCTGCAACGAGTGCCGTAGCGACTGCAACTTCCCTGTTCCCCGGCATAAGCTTTGCCAGCTGGAAACAGTTGGAAGGCGCAACCGGGATGATCAGATGGGAAAAAGCACCTTGCCGTTTCTGCGGCACAGGTTGTGGTGTCCTTGTAGGTGTTTCCGGAGACCGGGCAGTGGCGGTAAAGGGTGACCCTGCCTGCAGTGTCAACAAAGGTCTCTGCTGTGTAAAAGGGTACCATTCGGTCCAGGCCCTTTATGGCAAAGACAGACTCACCAAGGCCCAGGTCAGAAAAAACGGCAAGATGGTAGAGGTACCCATCCAGGAGGCCCTAGATATCATCGCTGCAAAGATGAAAGAGACCATTGATAAACATGGCAAAGATTCTGTTGCCATGTATGGCTCAGGCCAATGGACCATTCCCGATGGATATGTTGCCTCCAAGCTTTTCAAGGGCTGTATTGGTACCAATAACGTTGAAGCCAATGCAAGGCTCTGCATGGCCAGTGCGGTTACCGGCTTTCTAACATCATTTGGTGTGGATGAGCCCATGGGCTGTTACGAGGATATTGATTACGCCAATGTGTTCATCACCTGGGGTAACAATATGGCAGAAATGCATCCTGTCCTTTTTTCCCGTATGCTGGCCCAGCGCAAACGCAGAAATGATGTGACGATCATTGATTTTGCCACCCGTACAACCAGGACCAGCCAGGCGTCTGACAAATCCATCCTGTTCAAGCCCCAGACCGACCTGGCAGTGGCCAATGCCATTTGTTACGAGATCATCCGCAATGACTGGGTCAACTGGGATTTTGTCAACAAGCACGTGTCCTTCCACAAAGGCAAGACCAATATCGGTTACGGCCTGGAAGATAAATTCAAATTTAAAGATAAAGCTGAAGGAATCGATTTTGAACAATTCAAGACATTCCTGAAGGACTACACCCCTGAGAAGGTGGAGAAGATGTCCGGTGTTCCGGCGCGGGATATCAGGTATCTGGCCTCACTTTACGGTGACCCCACCAAGAAGGTAACTTCCTTCTGGTGCATGGGCATGAATCAGCATACCCGGGGAACCTGGATTAACAACCTGGTCTACAACATCCATCTCCTGGTTGGTAAAATCTCAACTCCGGGCAACAGCCCGTTTTCACTTACAGGACAGCCAAGTGCGTGCGGTACGGTTCGCGAGGTAGGGACCCTGACCCACAAATTGCCGCACGGAGTGGTCATGAAACCCAAGGCCCGCGAATTGGCCGAAAAGATATGGGAGCTGCCTGCCGGTTCCATTGATCCAAAACCCACCTACCATACGGTGGCAATGTTCCGCGCCCTTGACCGCGGTGATATCAGGTTCATGTGGATCCAGGTCACCAATCCAATGGTCACCATGCCCAAGCTGAAACGCTACCGGGACGGTGCCCTTAAGGAGGACCGTTTTATCGTAGTCTCCGACGTCTATCCGACACCAACCACAGATGTTGCCGATGTCATACTGCCGGCTGCCATGTGGGTGGAGCAGGAAGGCATGTTCGGCAACTCAGAACGCCGTACTCAGCATTTTGATGAGATCGTCCCGCCCCCTGGTGAGGCCATGTCGGATACCTGGCAGATCATCGAGGTGGCACGTCGGCTGGGTTTCGAAAAACAGTTTCCCTGGAGCCAGGAGGAATATATCGGCAAGATATGGGAAGAGTACCGGCGCTTTCATGATTCCCCGAAACATAATATGGCTCCCTATAAGGTCCTTAAGGCCCGTTCAGGGGTGCAGTGGCCGTTTGTCAACGGCAAGGAAACCAGGTGGCGGTTCAATGCCAAACATGATCCGGCCTGTACCAGCGGGGAGGATTTTCATTTCTACGGCAAGAAGGACAACCGGGCCTGGATATGGGCCAGGCCTTACGAACCTGCAGCCGAATCGCCGGACCAGGAGTACAATTTCTGGCTCAATACCGGCCGGGTGATAGAGCATTGGCATACAGGCTCCATGACCAGGCGGGTACCGGTGCTCCATAACGCCATGCCATCCGCTTATGTAGAGATCAATCCCGAGGATGCGGCTGATATGGGTATTGTCAATGGTGAGATGATCAAGATCATTTCCAGAAGGGGTGAAGTAACCATGCCTGCCTCCATCAACGGCCGGGGAGTACCGACGCGTGGTCAGGTCTTTGTTCCTTTCTTTGATGAAAAATACCTGATCAACGAAGTGACACTGGATGCATTTTGTCCCATTTCAAAGCAACCGGATTATAAAAAATGTGCTGTTAAACTGGAGAAAGCCTAATGAACAGATCAGAGAGAAATACCAGCAGGATCAAGCTGGGATTTGCCGCTTTCTGCCTCTCCTGGGTTTTGTTGGCGCTGCCGGCAGTTGCAGCAGACAACATTCCTTACGGTTTTGATTCAGGCGGCGAAAAGATATTTACCCGGTATAATGAAACCCCTTTTTCTGCCATGTCCGGCACAGATGGCAGAAGGAATCTTAATTCGTTCTATGAACTGCGCCAATATCCCGGTTCACCGCCGCGAATCCCCCATAAGGTTTTTCCATCCTTTTCAGGGGAGCAGGCAGACTGTATCGCCTGCCATGGCAGGGGTGGCTATGACGTGGAGCAGGATACCTATGTGCCGGTTACACCCCATCCCGAGAACGAACTTTGTTATCAATGCCACGTACCCAAGCTGACAGATGAACTTTTTGTGGGAACCAACTGGTTATCGATTCCACCGCCGAAACTTGGCAACTCCCAGCTTGGTGGTTCGCCTCCACCGATCCCTCACAGTCTGCAGTTGCGGGGTGATTGTATTGCCTGTCATACCGGGTCGGGTGCCGTGGCTGGGATACGGGTAGATCATGGTTCGCGGGGTAACTGCCGGCAATGTCATGTGGAGTTTTTAGCTACTGAACCAGCCCTGGAATTCACCAGAAATAAATGATCAGGATGATGGAACAGTTATGAATATCCTCACCTTACGTTTTGCTTTTCTTCTCCTGCCGGCAGTCATGCTTCTGAACAGCCAGCTGGCAATCGCCAGCCAGGACTCAGTCCTGGATCGCATTCATGCAGCCGACCAGCCGTTTGACAACATGCAGATTGAATCCGCCCATCAGCTGCCGGTGAAGACGGTACTGGCAAAAGAGTCTTACCAGGGGGGAACATTCAGGGTCCTTGCCCGCAAGGATGCCATAAGCCGTTACCGCTGCAGTGTTTGTCATACCAAGAAAACACCGCAGGCCAGGGACGGAGCCCTTCTCACTCATGGTGATATCACAATCAACCATGGTGAGGGTAAGAATGAACTTGCCTGTATCGAATGTCATGACCGCCAGGATCGCGATTTCCTGGTGGATATGCAGGGGGTGAAAATTGATTTTGATCACAGCTATCAATTATGCGGCCAATGTCATTTTCGTCCGAAACGGGACTGGCTGGGCGGCGCCCACGGTAAACGTGTGACTTACTGGGCCGGGGAAAGGGTGGTAATGAACTGCACCAGTTGCCATGACCCGCATTCTCCTGCCTTCAAAACAAAAATGCCAGAGACGTATTCTCTGCCCTTAGACGAATAGGGAGCGCTATGGATCACGGAAAGAAAAAAAATGCTCCGTTAAAAAAAGCCGGACCCCTGGAAAATAAATGCACCCGCAGGTCCTTTCTGAAGGGCGTTTCTATTGCCGCTGCTGCCGGTTCAGCCGGACTGGTCACCGGAGGATGCGGTAGTGTTGCCTCTTCCGAGGAGGCGAAGCTTAAGTGGGATGAGTTCTTCAAGAAGAACTACAGGTTAATGACCCAGGAGGAAAAGGACGCTACTGTTGCCCGTCTGGAAAAGCTCGCCAAGTTGCGGTATGGATTGGACGTCCAGGTGTCCAACCAGGAACCCCTCGACAATGTTCTGTATGGATATGCCTTCAATATAACCCGCTGCAAAGGTTACATGGACTGTGTTGAGGCCTGTGTCCAGGAAAATAACCTGGATCGGCAGTCAAAGACCCAGTACATCCGTATCTTTGAAATGGATTCAGGGCAACTGGACCCTACCTCAGGAGATGGCAAGTACTTTCATGAGGTCCCGGTGGAGGATAAATTTTATATGGGTGTGCAATGCTTTCATTGTGAGAATGCCCCCTGCATCAAGGCCTGCCCCACCAAGGCCACCTGGCAGGAGCCGGATGGCATTGTTGTAGTGGACTATGACTGGTGCATTGGCTGCCGGTACTGTATGGCGGCTTGCCCGTATTGGGGGCGCCGGTTTAACTGGGGCGACCCTGTGGTGCCCAAAGAGGAGATCAATACGAAGCAGCATTATTTGGGTAACCGCATGCGCTGGAAGGGGGTCATGGAAAAATGCACATTCTGTGTGCAGAGAACCCGGCAGGGTAAACTGCCGGCCTGTGTTGATGCCTGCCCCACCGGTTCAAGGGTCTTCGGCAACCTCCTCGATCCGGACAGTGAGATCCGTTTCGTCCTGAAGAACAAGAAGGTTTTCAGGTTCAAAGAGGAGTTGAATACCGATCCGAAATTCTGGTATTTCATGGATTAATGACATGGATGAATGCCACAAGATCAATATGTGTAAATGAAAAATTCCAAGGAAAACGTGATGACATCGAACCCTAAGAAAGGACTTATTGTTTTTTTCTCGGACTGCATCCGCTGGTCTCTGTCCGGGGGGGTAGTATTTTATATTTACCTTGCCGTCCTTCTGGCTTTGATGGGAGCCGGAATATATGCCTATGGACACCAGTTCCGGGAAGGCCTGATTATAACCGGCATGTCTAACATTGTCAGTTGGGGGCTGTATATTTCCAACTTCACGTTCTTTGTGGGAGTGGCGGCGGCGGCGGTTATGCTGATCCTGCCGGCCTATTTATACAAGGATAAGGATTTTCATGAAGTTGTCATTATTGGCGAAGGCGTCGCAGTTGGTGCCCTGGTGATGTGTCTTCTGTTCATTACGGTTGATATGGGCGGCCCCCTCAAGGTGTGGCACATGATCCCCGGCATCGGCCTGTTTAACTGGCCCTCATCTATTCTCACCTGGGATGTTCTGGTACTGAACGGCTATCTTGCATTGAACTCTCTGGTACCTCTTTACATTCTGTACTGTAACTATCACGGCCGGAAACCGGTGGGTTGGAAATATATGCCCTTTGTCTTCCTGTCAATCTTCTGGGCTGTTTCCATTCACATGGTCACCGCTTTCCTTTACCAGGGATTACCGGCACGACCTTTCTGGAACAACCCTCTGCTCGGACCCCGCTTTCTGGCTTCGGCCTTTGCAGCCGGCCCCGCTGTGATCATGATGGTGCTCATCGCCATCAAAGAAAGTACAAAATATCCCATCGACACCACTATATTTTTCAAATTGAAGAGGATCATCGTGGTGGCTGCAGTGATCAATCTGGTGATGTTGTTTTCCGAGGTATTTAAGGAATTCTACACCTTCACCCATCACAGCCTTTCGGCCCAATATCTCTTCTTCGGCCTTGAGGGGCATGATTCTCTGGTGCCATGGATCTGGACGGCCATAGGCCTGAATATCCTGGGCACTCTGCTTTTTGCTTTTGCCCCGACCAAGAGCGGTTCGAGTTACCTGATGGTAGCAGCGGTCAGCCTGTTCACCGGCATCTGGATAGAGAAAGGTTTTGGTCTCATAATTCCGGGTTTGGTGCCTTCGCCCATGGGTGAGGTGGTCGACTATGCGCCCAGTTCTTTTGAAATTCTCATAACCCTTGGGGTGCTGGCAGCCGGAATGTTGGTGGTGACCTTTCTTATCAAGCCGGCCCTGGTCATTCTTTCCAGGTACAAGGAAGGGATCAAACAACCCGAAGCCGACGGCCTATAGGTAGATCTGCTTGAATCTTACTTCTTTTCTTGCTAATAAGTGTTTTGAGTACCTACTTAAGTGTGATGCTGAACAGGAAACAGAACAATCTTGTGTCCAGTTACAGTCATCATCCCAATCATCCCCCTCGTCACAATTCTCTATCAAGCCGCCCTGGTCTCTCAATAGTAAAACTTTCAGGTCATTGTGTAATGGCTGCGGGAATTGTATTTCAGCCTGTGAGAACTCCATTCTGGTCCTTAACAGGAAAGGCTATCCCCAGGTTGACTTCTCACGCGGCTCATGCAATTTCTGCGGCGCCTGCGCTAAAAGCTGTCCCCAGGAAGCGCTTCAGTACGACCCTTCACTCCCTCCATGGGATATTCATGCAGATATAAATGGAAGATGCCTCATTAAAAATAACGTGATTTGCAGTACCTGTATCGAGCACTGTGATAAAGAGGCAATAGTAATCCCCCGGATAATTGATAAAGAAAAATTGCCCCGGGTCTTGGCCGATTCCTGTGATGGCTGTGGAGCCTGTTTTAAGGCATGTCCGGTTCATGCCATAGAAATTCGTCAACCAGAATATCAAGAGCAACCCTAACAAGTAAGGAGAGCCTATGAATATTTCCAGTATAGTAGTGCATACACGCCAGCAGAACGCTGCTGTTTTGCAGGGTGAGTTGGCAAGTCTGTCCGGTGTGGATGTCCATGGAGTAAATGAGGACGGCAGAATTGTAATTACCATAGAAGATACACCTGATAATTCCCCTGCAGATACTCTGATGAATGTGCAGAACATGCGGGGCGTACTGTCTGCTTCACTGATATATAATTACTGTGATGATGAGTTGATATCACAAAAGAAAGACAAAAGGAGGGGAAGCGATGAAACTGAACAGGCGTGATTTTATCAAGGCTAATGCCGCCGCTGCCGCTGCCGCAGTTGCCGGTACCCATCTTCCTGCCAGTCAGGCACTGGCAAAGGGGGATGATGGTATTCGCTGGGACAAGGCACCGTGCCGCTTCTGCGGTGTTGGCTGCGGTGTATTGGTTGGAACAAAAGACGGCAAAGTAGTGGCAACACAGGGAGATCCTGACGCTCCGGTAAACAGGGGATTGAACTGTATCAAGGGCTATTTTCTGTCCAAGATTATGTACGGTAAGGACAGGATTACCAAGCCATTACTGCGCAAGAAAAACGGTAAATACGACAAAAACGGGGAGTTTACCCCTGTTTCCTGGGACGAAGCATTTGATATAATGGCGACAAAATATAAAGAGGCCATCCAGAAAAACGGTCCCACCACTGTCGGCATGTTTGGTTCCGGCCAGTGGACGGTTTGGGAGGGCTATGCCGCTGTTAAGTTATTTAAGGCAGGTTTTCTCTCCAATAATCTTGATCCCAATGCCAGGCACTGCATGGCATCTGCCGTGGCTGCCTTTATGCGCACTTTCGGCATTGATGAGCCTATGGGCTGTTATGATGATCTCGAGTATGCCGATGCGTTTGTCCTCTGGGGTTCAAACATGGCGGAGATGCATCCCATTCTCTGGTCACGCCTCACCAATCGCCGTTTGACGGCAAGTCATGTTAAGGTGGCCGTGCTATCAACCTTTGAAAACCGTAATTTCGACCTTGCCGATCTGCCCATTGTTTTTAAGCCTCAAACAGATCTGGTTATTTTAAATTACATTGCTAATTATATTATCCAGAACGGCAAGGTAAATCAGGACTTCATCAAACAGCATGTTAATTTCCGGCTCGGTAACGCTGATATTGGCTATGGTCTGCGTCCTAATGACCCCAGGGAAGTTAATGCGGTAAACGCCAAGGAAAGGAAAAATCAAATTGGCTCCAAGGAATACACATTTGAAGAGTATGCCAAGTTCGTGTCCGAGTATACCCTGGATAAGGCCCATGAGATGTCCGGTGTACCCAAGAAGGATCTTGAAGCACTGGCCGAACTCTATGCAGATCCAAAAAGAAAGGTCGTTTCCTACTGGACCATGGGATTTAACCAGCATACCCGCGGCACCTGGGTCAACCAACTTTGCTATAATATTCATCTGCTCACCGGCAAGATTTCAGAGCCGGGCAACGGTCCATTTTCACTGACCGGTCAGCCTTCAGCCTGCGGTACGGCCCGGGAAGTCGGCACTTTTGCCCACCGGCTGCCGGCTGATATGGTGGTTATGAAGAAAGAACATCGTGACAAGGCGGAAAAGATATGGAAACTGCCAGCAGGCTCCATCCCTGGTAAGCCCGGTTATCATGCCGTGCTACAGAACAGGATGCTGAAAGACGGTAAGCTCAACGTCTATTGGGTCATGTGCAATAATAACATGCAGGCCGGCCCTAACATGAACGAAGAGGCCTATCCCGGCTACAGGAATCCAAAGAATTTTATTATTGTCTCGGATCCATACCCCACAGTGACCGCCATGGCTGCCGATCTTATCCTGCCCACTGCCATGTGGGTGGAAAAGGAAGGTGCCTTCGGTAATGCGGAACGGAGGACCCAGTTCTACCGTCAACAGGTAAAAGCACCCGGTGAATCAAAAAGCGATGTCTGGCAGTTGGTGGAATTCTCCAAGCGCTTCAAGACCGACGAGGTCTGGCCTAAAGAATTGCTCGATAAAAATCCTGAGTACAAAGGCAAAACTCTCTATGATGTCCTGTATGCCAATGGCCAGGTTAACAAGTATCCTTTAAGCCAGCTCCAGAAGGGGCATGACAACGACGAGTCTAACGATTTTGGCTTCTACCTTCAGAAGGGACTCTTCGAGGAGTATGCAAGCTTTGGCCGCGGCAAGGCCCATGACCTGGCAGATTTTGAAATGTACCATCAGGCGCGCGGTCTGCGCTGGCCTGTTGTTGATGGCAAGGAAACCCTCTGGCGCTTTCGGGAGGGGTATGACCCATACGTTAAGAAAGGCGAAGGTGTTCGCTTTTACGGTAAGCCGGATGGTAAAGCAGTCATTTTCGCCTTACCCTATGAGCCTCCCCCCGAGTCGCCTGACAAGGAATACGATATGTGGCTTTGCACAGGCCGGGTGCTTGAGCACTGGCATTCAGGCTCCATGACCAGGAGGGTACCTGAACTGTACAGGGCAGTACCTGATGCCGTGGTATTCATGCACCCCAATGATGCGAAGAAGAGAGGGTTGCAGCGCGGACAGATCGCAAAGATCGCTTCCCGCCGCGGCGAGATTACCTGCCCGGTGGAAACAAGGGGCCGCAACAAGATGCCGGAAGGCACGGTGTTTATTCCCTGGTTTGATGCAGGACGGCTGGTGAACAAGCTTGTACTTGATGCCACTTGTCCAATTTCCAAAGAGACTGACTTTAAAAAGAGTGCGGTCAAGGTGACCAAGGCATAAATCAAAAATAAGACAACATCTGTTTATAAGAAAGAATAAAAACTGATACAGTGGATATTGAAAAGAAAAACAGCGATGGGAAGCAGCAGAAGGGACCGGACCGGAGGCAGTTTCTTACAGAAACCATACCGGCTGCCGCCGGTGCCCTGGTTTTAGCCGCCGGTCTGGGGTTGTATCATAGAACAGCCCGAGCGTTGCCTGCCTACGCAATCAGACCCCCTGGGGCACTCCCTGAAGGGAGGTTCCTGGGTGCCTGTTTGCGGTGCGGCCAGTGTGTCAGGGCCTGTCCTTACCAGATATTGCACCTGGCAGAACTCGGTGATGATATTCCCACCGGTACCCCGTTTTTCATCCCCAGGAAGGGTTATTGCCGGATGTGTGAGGATATGCCCTGCATAAAGGCTTGTCCATCCGGATCCCTGAGTAAGAGTCTGCCAACAATCTATGAGGCCAGGATGGGATTGGCAGTGCTTGTAGACCATGAGAACTGCCTTAACTATCTTGGATTACGCTGTGATGTCTGCTATCGGGCCTGCCCGCTTATTGATGAGGCGATCACCCTTGACATGCAGGTTAACCGCAGAAGCGGGGTGCATACACTTTTCATTCCGATAGTTCATTCCAAGAAATGTACCGGCTGCGGTAGGTGTGAGCATTCCTGTGTGCTGGATAATGCGGCGATCAAGGTCCTGCCCATTGAACAGGCACGAGGTGAACTGGGTAAGCATTACCGGCTCGGCTGGGAAGAAAAAGAAAAGGCTGGAGGATCATTGATTCCTGAACAGTTAAAACTGCCTGTCAGGCGGCCGGAGGTTCAGCCATGATCAGCAGAATCCCAGGTAGAGAGGCTATCCAGAAAAAAGGCTTTCTGCAGGCCCAGAAATGGCTGCTGCTGCGCCGAATTTCACAGCTCGGTATTCTTGGCCTGTTTTTGCTGGGGCCGTTTGCAGGGATCTGGATTGTCAGGGGGAGTTTTTCCGCCAGCACGACGCTTGGCTTTCTGCCGCTAACAGATCCGTTGATTGTTTTGCAATCTATTGTTGCCGGGCATACTGTTGCAGTCAAGGCCCTTATTGGCGCGTTGATAGTGTTTGTATTTTATGCAATGATCGGCGGCAGGGTCTATTGCAGCTGGGCCTGCCCGGTAAACCTGTTGACTGATGCAGCGGCCTGGCTGAACCGGCGTCTGGACCTGAAAAGAAGCTTTAACATGAGCAGGTTTATCCGCTATTGGCTGCTCGGTATGATTCTTGTCCTGGCATCTGCAACCGGAACTATTGTCTGGGAGTGGCTTAACCCTGTAACCATTTTTCAACGGGGGCTTCTCTTTGGTATGGGGCTGGGCTGGTTTCTGGTCGCTGCTGTTCTTATTGTAGATACTTTTGTAACCCGGCGCGGCTGGTGCGGGCACCTGTGTCCGGTTGGAGCCTTTTACAGCCTGTTGGGATTTGCTTCAATCTTACGGGTGAAGGCGGCTAAACGTGAACAGTGCACCGATTGTATGGACTGTTTTACAGTTTGCCCTGAACCCCAGGTTATCCGGCCGGCACTTAAAGGTGATGAGAACAGTTCACCTATGATTTTTTCCAATAACTGTATTAATTGCGGGCGGTGCATTGACATCTGCCCCCATGATGTTTTTCGTTTTTCCAAACGTTTTTAACGGAGGTAATGATATGAAAAAGATACTTTTCTCCCTATCCCTGCTGGTATTAGTTTTTGCCTTGACAGCAACCGTTTCAGCAGGAGAAAAATATAAATC
>JAAXQI010000200.1 GCA_012974315.1 Desulfobacterales bacterium
GTTTTAGGTCTGGTTATTTCTGCTCCTGGGGTTATCAAAAGATCTCCTGCACTTTTCGAGGTAGAGGTGGATTGAATTCCAGTTTCATCTGAGTAAGGGCTGTCTGGTTTTTTCTTTGTAGCTTTTTGTTTAAAAGGAGAAGCATTCATTGAATATCCTTTTACTTTACTCGGTGATGGAATATCTCTAGTTTGATTGTCTCCGTAAACGCCAGCTGGACCAACGTCTAATAAAGGTTCTTTCACACCTTTCTTTTGATTGAATAAACCAGTGTTTATTCTTGCCGTAATCGGCGTGTTTTTACTACCTTTAATTCCCATTGTGATTAGTTATTAGTTTTTTAAAATTCTAGTGTCGGTGCTTCCATATCATCCATCGGATTAGTTGCCTTAATATCAATTCCTTTACCTTCCAGAGTATTTACTTCTTTCTTTTTATTTTCTTCCATATAAATCAGTAAGGAGCTTCCTTGGGATAATTGTTCAATACGGCAACGTGCCAATGTGGAGACAAAGATACAAATGTTATTAATTCCCTAGCTGAACATATGTCCCATATTCAGTGGACTTTCCGGTAACGGAATCAATTTTGTCTTCGAGGATTATCCTTTCCTGGCTGGCGAGCCATTTGTTCCAGTCATTAACAGACTCCCATGTGCTGATCACCAGATATTCTCCCGGTCTGTCAATGCATTTCAGGGTTTCGCCGCTGATGTAACCGGGCTGTCTCATGGCATGGGACCTTAATTCAACGATCAATGGCCTTACAACTGGTGCCACCTCCTGTTTAATGGATCGAGTGATCAAAATTTTTATAGCCATACTTTCCCTCCAGTTTCCCAAGAACGCATTACAACTCTATAAAGGTATATTGCCATGCTTTTTCATGGGGTTGGTGTCGCGTTTATTTTTTAAAAGTTGCAGGGCCCTGGTAATACGGAAGCGGGTTCGAGATGGCTCAATAATATCATCAATATATCCCCGCTTGGCAGCAACGAAAGGATTGACCACCGCTTCAGCATATTCCTGCTCTTTTTGCTTCAGGTATGCCTGGGGATCGTCACTCTTTTGGGCCTCACGGCCATATAACACTTCGACCGCACCCGTGGCACCCATCACTGCAATCTCAGCAGTGGGCCAGGCATAATTAATGTCACCCCGTAAATGCTTGGAGGACATGACGCAGTATGCACCCCCGTATGCCTTGCGGGTGATAACCGTAACTTTGGGGACGGTAGCTTCAGCAAAGGCATAGAGCATTTTTGCACCATTTCTGATCACCCCTCCGTATTCCTGCACTGTACCGGGGAGAAATCCTGGCACATCGACAAAAGTGACCACAGGGATATTAAAGCAGTCACAGAAACGAACGAAGCGGGCACCCTTAACTGAAGAGTCAATATCAAGCACTCCGGCCAGAAATTCAGGCTGGTTGGCAACGATACCAACCGGGTAACCATCGTATCTTGCAAAGCCGATAACCAGGTTGGGAGCAAATTCTTTCATGACTTCCAAAAAGTCACCATGGTCAACGGTCCGTTCGATGACCTCTATCATATCATAAGAAACATTGGGGTTCTCCGGGATGATCTGGTTGAGAAATTCATCCGCTCTATCCGGTGGGTCGTCACATTCAATGACCGGTGGACTTTCCATGTTGTTCTGGGGCATGTAGGAGAGAAGCTTTTTAATATATTCAATAGCATCCGCGCCTGATTCGGCCGCATAATGGATGACGCCGCTTTTCGTGGCATGGACTGTGGCGCCGCCAAGTTCCTCAACTGTTACATCTTCGTGGGTCACAGATTTTACAACCTTGGGGCCCGTGAGAAACATGTAACTGTTGTTTTTAACCATAATGGAAAAGTCGGTCAGTGCCGGAGAATAGACAGCACCACCGGCACAGGGCCCGAAAATCGCGGAAATCTGTGGAATAACTCCTGAACCCATTACATTGCGCAGGAAGATGTCCGTGTACCCGGCAAGACTTTCGATTCCTTCCTGGATCCTGGCGCCACCTGAATCGTTCATGCCAATAACCGGGGCTCCGTTTTTTATGGCCAGGTCCATGATCTTGCAGACCTTTTCGGCAAAGGTCTCTGAAAGTGAACCACCAAATACGGTAAAGTCCTGGGAAAACACATAAACAACCCGGCCATTTATAGTGCCATAGCCTGTGATCACTCCATCCCCCATGAATTCCTTGCCTTCCATGCCGAACTGGGTACAACGGTGGGTCTTGAACATGTCGAATTCTTCAAAGCTACCTTCATCAAGCAGCATCTGGATTCTTTCCCGGGCCGTCATCCTGCCCTTGGCATGCTGTTTGTCGATGCGGTCCTGACCGCCTCCCAAACGGGACATGGCCCGCATTTTTATAAGTTTTTCAAGATCCTTATCCATATTCTCTCCTCTGCTCCTATTGCAAATATCTCTTTATTCCGGCTTGTTGGAAATCAGTCTTTTTTTGCACAGAACTCCATTAACACGCCATGGGTGGATTTGGGATGCAGAAATGCAACCAGTTTGCCGCCGGCACCCTCAATCGGGGTTTCATGGATAAGGCGGCAGCCGCCCTCGCGCGCCTGTTTGATCTGGCCTTCAATATCATCTGTCTTGTAAGCCACATGGTGAATGCCTTCCCCGTTTTTTTCGAGAAACTTGGCAATCGGGCTTTCCTCCGAAGTGGGCTCCAGAAGTTCGATATGGACTTCACCCACAGCAAAAAAAGCTGTTTTTACCTTTTGTGATTCAACTGTTTCTTCACCCTCGCATGGCAGGCCGAGGATTTTTTCATAAAAGACTCTTGCCTCGTCAATGGACCGTACCGCAATCCCTAAATGGTCAATCTTTTGTAACATACTTTATCCTCTATCTTTGTATTCGCCAAAAACTTTTCGCAAAACATTGCAGATTTCTCCAAGCGTTGCGTACTCTTTTACACAATCATAAATAAAAGGCATTAAATTATCATCACCCTGGGCCGCTGTTTCCAGCCTGGCCAGCAAACTTGCAACCTGTTCGTTGTTCCTGTTATTTTTCACTTCAGTCAGTTTGGCAATCTGGGATTCTTCCACTTCGGGGGCCACTCTGAGCAGGGGAGGCTTTTTCTCCTCCTGGATTTGGAATTTGTTTACTCCGACAATGATGCGTTCGCCCCGCTCAATTTCCATTTGGTACTGGTAAGCTGCATTTTCAATCTGACGCTGGATAAATCCGTCTTCAATGCACTTGACCACGCCGCCGGACTCCTCGATCTTGTCGATCAGGGCCAGGGCATCACGTTCAATTTTGTCAGTTAAAGATTCAATGTAATAGGAACCTGCCAGAGGATCTATGGTGTCAACTACACCGGATTCATGGGCCAGGACCTGCTGGGTGCGCAGAGCCGTTCTGACTGATTCTTCCGTAGGCAGAGAGTGGGCTTCGTCCTTGGAATTGGTATGCAGGGACTGGGTTCCGCCAAGGACAGCTGCAAGGGCCTGTATGGTCACCCGGACAATATTATTGTCAATCTGCTGTGCCGTAAGGGTGTTACCTGCTGTCTGGGTGTGGAACCGGAGCATTAGGCTGGCCTTGTTTTTTGCACCGAACCGTTCTTTCATGAGGCGTGCCCATAACCGTCTTGCTGCCCTGAACTTGGCCACCTCCTCGAGCAGGTCCGAAGAAGCATTGAAGAAGAAAGCCAGCCTTCTTGCAAAGACGTCCAGCTCCAGTCCGGCGTCAAGTGCTGTCTGGACATAGGTGCAGCCATTGGCCAGGGTAAAGGCAACTTCCTGTGCCGCCGTTGATCCTGCTTCGCGGATATGATAGCCGGAAATGGATATGGTATTGAAGGCAGGGGTATTCTGGCCGCACCACTGGAAAATGTTGGTAATTAACCGCAGGCTGGGCTTGGGGGGGAAAATATAGGTCCCGCGGGCAACGTATTCTTTTAGAATATCATTCTGGATTGTTCCTTGAATGTCTTTCGGGGCCACTCCCTGTTTTTCTCCAACTGCAACATACATGGCGAGCAGGACAGCGGCTGGAGAGTTTATGGTCATGGAGGTGGAGACTTTATCCAAAGGGATCTGGTCAAAAAGGGTTTCCATGTCTGCCAGGGAATCGATGGCCACACCTACTTTGCCGACTTCGCCGATACTCATCTGGTCATCTGAGTCATAACCGATCTGGGTTGGCAAATCAAAGGCCACGGACAGGCCGGTTGTGCCCTGGTCCAGAAGGTATCTGTATCGTTTGTTGGATTCTGCAGCAGAGGAAAACCCGGCATACTGCCGCATGGTCCACAGGCGGCCTCTGTGCATGGTGGGTTGCACTCCCCGTGTATACGGATACTGGCCGGGAAACCCAAGATTGTCGAGGTAATGCTCATCTATCGTTTCCGGTGTTGCCAACCTGGGGATCTCGTCGCCGCCATGATTGGTAAACTTTGCCTTGCGCTCTGGAAACCGGCTTAAGCTTTTAGCCAGCTCATTTTCTTCCCATTCAGCAAGTTTTGGATGTTTGGCCATGGTTTTTTCCTTCTGTTTGTTATTTTTCTTCCAGAATTTTTTTTGCTTTCAGCCTGGGATCACCCAGAACCGATAATTTTCGTTTAATGATTTTATCCAGCAGTTGAGGCCGAAGGATTTCCAGACACCAGTCAAGCACTTCCTGATTATGGGCCCCGCGGCGCCTTTTTTGTCTTTCGCCGCTGTCGCGGTGCTCGCTGTCCAATTTATCTATCCGGTCAAGAAGTTCTGTAACCCCTTTCCCCTCGGTGGCAACAGTCATGCAAACCTGGGTTGGTGTAGCGCTGCCTTTGCGGGTCACTGCTTCAAGATCCATTGCCAGGATATCAGCACCTTTGCAGTCAGCCTTGTTTACCACCAGAATGTCTGCAACTTCAAGGAGCCCTGCTTTCATTGCCTGGATTTCGTCTCCCAGCCCTGGAGCCATTACCAGGAGCGTAATATCCGCCAGGCGAATGATATCCATCTCAGACTGGCCGACACCCACGGTCTCAATAATAATGGTCGAGCAGCCGCAGCTGGCCATGATCCGTACCGCTGCACCAGCTGTGGCACAGAGTCCTCCCAGTCTGCCACGGGTGGCCATGGATCGCATCACAACATCCTTGTCAGTGGCATGCTGCATCATGCGGATGCGGTCCCCGAGGATGGCCCCGCCCGATATGGGAGAGGAGGGGTCAATGGCTATAATACCGATACGTTCTTCCTGGTGTCGCAGCTTGGCAATAATCTCATTGGTAAGGGTTGATTTGCCTGCTCCAGGTGGGCCGGTGATACCAAGAATTGTTGCCTGGGAGACGAGATTTTCATCGAGTGATGAGAGGATAATTTCAGCACTTTCATCACCGTTTTCCACCAGGGAGATGGCTCGGCCAATAGCCCTTGGGTCTCTCTGTCTCAGTCCTTCCAGTAATCTGTCTATTGTCATCCGTGCTTTGCTCAGCCTGTAGATTTTTTCTCACAGGCATCCCGATAGGCGCTGATTATTGTATCAATCGGGGTGCCCGGTGTGAATATTTCAACAATGCCTGCAGCTTTTAAGGCAACTATATCTTCCTCAGGAATAACGCCACCACCTAGTACCGGGATTTCCGGGGCTCCTGCATGAGCGAGGGCCTCAACAACTGCCGGGAAAAGACGCATATGAGCACCGGAAAGTGATGAAAGGCCAACGGCATCCACGTCTTCCTGGACTGCAGCTGCGGCAATTTCTTCCGGGCTTCTGCGGATTCCGGTGTAAACAACTTCAAAGCCGGCATCCCGCAAAGCCCGGGCAATGAACTTGGCACCACGGTCATGGCCATCCAGACCCGGTTTGCCGATTAAGACACGATATTTCTGTGTTGATCCCATAATTCCTAACCCTCTAATTTATTTGTATCTGCAAAAACCTGTCCACATAATTTACCCAGTGTGCCGAGATCCGTACAGACATGGACGTCAGCCTGCTGCATTGCTTCGATCTTGGCCTGGGCAGTGCCACTGCCTCCGCTGACGATCGCCCCGGCATGGCCCATACGGCGGCCCGGCGGAGCGGTCAACCCAGCTATAAATCCAACCGCCGGTTTTGATACCGAGGCGGCGATATAGAAACATGCCTCTTCCTCGGCAGACCCGCCGATCTCGCC
>JAAXQI010000205.1 GCA_012974315.1 Desulfobacterales bacterium
CCCTTCGGTCCCTTACCTCGAACGAAAGTGAGAAATCTTACAAAGGATTAAGTACAAGATCCCTCCGGCCAGAGGGCCGTTCGAGATGACGATGTAAAATAAATGTGTCGGGCTCAGGGCGCAGGGTAATTAGCTATCAGCGGTCAGCTCTATACTACTTTTCAGCAATAATATTTAAACCGTGTCTTTGTTTTCCTCTGCAGAATCCATATCTGGTTTTTCTTCTGTTTGATTAAGATGGGTATCGTCCATTTGATCAGGCTTTTCATCCGGGACATTTTCTTCTGGAAAAGACTCTGTAACAGATTGATCTGAGGGTTCCGTTTCTTCTGAAACCGGTTGCTCGGGTTGGATGGATTCTTCTTTAACCTGATCCCCGGTTTCTTCAGCCAGTGGAATGTTTTCTGTAACGGCTTCTGCGGGTTCTTCCTCATGTATTGGTGTTGTTTCCTCTTCAATCTCTTTGAACTGATCAACGTAGAGGCTGGCGAGACAGCCTACCTGGAAGGGAGGCAGAAGGAGCTTGAGCACAAAGAGGAATGGCATCATTGCACTGAGGAAGTTTAAAAGCATCATGGGTAAAACGGTTATCAGCAGCAGGAAAGCCAGGTGCATCAAAAAGCCTGTTTCATTTACTTTTTTTGTGCTGATTTTCATGGCTTCGCTGAACGAAATTTTCCTGTCAACCATCAGCGGCAACACATAAATCCACCAGGTGGCAAGGACAAAGCCGGGAAGGATAAGCAGCATAAAACCGATAAGGATAGTCAGCAGGACAAAAAAGTATGGCAACAGGTTGGCAAACTGCTGTAGTCCGGAAAAGATATCGTTGAATACAGGTTTCCGGTTTTCCCGCAGATAGTAGATGATGAGCAGGAAGTAACCACCCAGAAAGGGCCCAGCCAGTATTCCCATGGTCAGGATGGTTAAAAGCTGAACAACAAGACCGCCAAGGATAAGGATAATTGGTTCTGCCTTGATCATCCTGAAGGTATTCTCAAGACAGGCCTGGAAATTCATGGAACTGGTAGTAGACATTTGATTCCTTTACTGTTAGTGAACGAACTTAGCCCTGGAGCAGGCGTGCCATATCCTTGGCAAAGTAGGTAAGTATTATTTCCGCTCCGGCACGTTTTATACTGAGCAGTGTTTCTTCCATAACCCTTTCTTCGTCAATCCAGCCATTGGCAGCGGCTGCCTTGATCATGGAATATTCACCACTGACGTGATAGGCAGCAATGGGAAGGTCAAACTCATCACGCAATTTGCTGATTATGTCAAGATAGGCCACGGCAGGTTTAACCATGATGATGTCAGCTCCTTCTTCCACATCAAGGGTTGCCTCACGAAGCGCCTCCAGGGCATTTGCCGGGTCCATCTGGTAACCGCGCCTGTCACCTTCCTGGGGTGCGCAGTCTGCAGCATCACGAAACGGACCATAAAATGCAGAAGCGTATTTAACGGCATAGGACATGATCGGAATATTATAGAGATTTTCTTCATCCAGGGCCGCTCGTATCTCGCCTACGCGTCCGTCCATCATGTCTGAGGGCGCTACCATGTCAGCACCGGCAAGAGCATGGGAGACAGCTGTCCTGGCCAGGATTTCCAGGGTGGCGTCGTTATCAACCTGGTTTTCTATGATAATGCCGCAGTGGCCATGGGAGGTATATTCGCATAAACAGACATCAGTAAAAACGAGGAGTTCAGGAACCTTGTTTTTTAACTCCCGTATGGCGCGCTGAATAATGCCATCCCTGGAATGAGCACCAGACCCCATTGGGTCTTTCTTTTCAGGTAAGCCAAAAAGGATGACACTGTTCACTCCGAGTTTGAGGCATTCGCTTCCTTCTTTTGCCAGCTGATCAACGGAGAGTCGGAATACCCCCGGCATGGATGATATCTGTTCCCGTTTGTTTTTTCCTGGCATGACAAAAATCGGGTAAATAAGTTGCGCCGGTGAAAGATGCGTTTCACGGATCAAGGCACGAAAGGATTCATTTTTTCTGAGTCTTCTGGGTCGGTATTCAGGGAATATCATATCTGTCTCCTCAACAATTTCTATTTATATGAAAAATTAATTAAAATCAGAAAGTTCAATGTGCAGGGTTTTCAGTTTTTTGTGCAGATGACTCCGTTCAATGCCAAGTATTTCAGCTGTCTGGGAAATATTGCCGTTATTCTCCTGGAGCTTAACAATAAGGTATTCCCGTTCAAATTCTCTTTTAGCATCTTTAAAATGCAGCTTTTGATAGGGAGCCATGGTTTTGGGATCTGTTGTACTTTCAGATACTGATGAGGCTTGTTGCAGATAGTTTTTAACAGTTTTCCCGGAAATATTCTCATCAGGAGACATAATGACCAACCGTTCAACAAAGTTGCGCAATTCTCGAACATTGCCAGGCCAGGTATGACTCATCATTGCAGCCAGCGCCTCATCTGTGAATGTTTTTTTTCCCAACCCTTTATGGGTAAGAGATTCAACAAAACAAGCTACGAGCAGCGGTATGTCTTCAAGACGTTCCTGCAGCAGAGGGACCTGGATAGGGACAACATTTAATCTCCAGAAGAGATCTGCCCTGAAATTGCCCATTTCTATCTCTTCTTCAAGGTTTTTGTTCGTAGCCGCAAGAACACGAACATCTACCTGAATAGTCTGGTTGCCGCCAACACGTTCAAAAGTCTGTTCCTGGAGGATACGCAGGATTTTTGCCTGGGTTTTCAGACTCATGTCGCCAATTTCATCCAGGAAGAGCACGGAGCCATCTGCCTGGTCAAACTTGCCCCTTTTGCTGGTCTGGGCACCGGTAAAAGATCCTTTTTCGTGACCGAAAAGCTCACTTTCTATTAACTCTTCCGGGATGGCTGCACAGTTAACCTCAACCATGGGTTTTGTGCTGCGTTCTGAGAGGCGGTGAATGGATTGGGCAACCAGTTCCTTACCTGTGCCGTGCTCACCCCGGATTAAAACCCATGCGTCAGTGGGAGCAACACGTTCAATCTGTTCCTTGAGGTTTTTTATGGCGGGTGAGTTGCCGGTAAGGGACGGTTTGTTGTTTGATTTCTGGCGTAGAATAAGGTTTTCCGTTTCCAGTCGGGAAAATCGTAAGCCGTTTTTTATGGCAAGTATTATCTTGTCATAGGAAAGAGGCTTTTCAATAAAATCATAAGCACCTATTTTAGTGGCCTGCACTGCGGTCTCAATTGTGCCGTGTCCGGATATCATGATAACCTGAAGTTCCGGGTAGTTCTCTTTTATCTGTTTCAGGGCTTCAAGACCATCCATGCCGGGCATCCATATATCAAGCAACACGAGATCAACGGCCTCGGTCTTGAGTTGCTTCAGGCCTTTCTCCGCTGTATCGACGCAGATGGGAGTAAACCCTTCATCTGACAGTATGCCAGCCAGGGAATCCAGGATGCTTGTTTCATCATCAATGACGAGAATCTTTTTGGACATGGAAAGTTGTCTAGCCAATTATACTATTTGGTTGCGTTTATTTTTTTAGAGTCAACAAACAGTCAGATTAAGTTTAAAGTTATAAGTGACTAAAGTGAGCTAAAGTTAAAAGTGATTAAAGTGAACTAAAGTGATAAGTTTGTTGTAAAATATATGTTGTGTTTAGTTGTTAAACTTACAACTTTAGTCACTTATAACTTTAATCACTTACAACTTTAGTCACTTCCAACTTGCAACTTTAGTCACTTATAACTTTTTCCAGAGTTTAGCTCGAAAAACGGTTACTGACAACACGAATCAGGCTGACATTGGCAGCTCAACTGTGAAAACTGTTCCTGTTGGTTCGTTGTCAGTCACCGTGATCCTGCCATTATGATCTGTTACTACTGTATTAGCGATAGCCAATCCGAGACCTGTTCCGGATTTTTTTGTTGAGAAATAAGGTTCGAACAGTCTGAGCTTATCTTCGTCTGCCACGCCGGATCCATTATCCCGTACCTTCATATAAACAACCTGTTTTTCCTTATCACAGGAAAGGGAAATTTCAATAATGCCGTTATCAGGCAAAACGGTAATGGAGTTTTCAAGCAGATTGATCAAGACCCTTTTCATCTGTTTAAGATCGAATTCAAAGGGGGGGATATCCTGTTCTGTTCTATAATGAAAAGTAATATATCCGTGGCTCTCTTCATAAAAAACCAGGATCTCCCTGACCATTTTAAAAAGGTCATTACGTGATTTTTGTACAACAGGCATTCTGGCAAAGCTGGAGAATTCGCTCACCAGTCGTTTAAGTTCTTCAACCTGGTTTATAATGGTCTGGGTACACAGATCAAAAACCTCTTTGTCTGACTCCAGGGTATGGAGGTATCTTTTTCTTAAGCGCTGTGCAGAGAGTTGAATGGGTGTAAGAGGATTCTTGACCTCATGGGCAATCCTCCTGGCAACTTCTCTCCAGGCTGCAATCCTCTGGGCTTTTTCAAGTTGGGTGAGGTTGTCAAAGACCAGGACGGTGCCAAGGGGATTTCCAGTTTCATCATTGAGTTTTGTAATGTTGACCAGGAGCGAATAGGTCTCTTTGCCGAGGAATAAACGCAGAGGCTGTTGAATTGTTGATTTACCTGATTCTTCCAGTTCCTGCAGGAATTTTTCAACTATTAGTTTATGGTTCGGCCTGAGAGTTGTGCGGAAGTCCTTGTCCAGATAATCATCTTTGTTGATCTTCAAAAGATCTTCAGCAAACTTGTTGATACTGGTGACCTTGCCGTTCGCATCAAAAGAAATGACCCCTGCAGGGACATTGAGCAGAATTGTTTCTATATATTGTCGCCGTTCATCGAGTTCTATATTACTTCCCTGCAAGGCAACATTAACTGATTCCAGCTGTATTTTACTCGTCTGTAAATCCCGGGTCATTTGATTGAATGAATCAACAAGCATACCCATTTCATCATCTGATTCCTTTTCCAGGACAAAGTCGAGTTCCCCTTCAGCAACGCGACGCGTCGCGGTTGCCAGCTTGTCGATGGGGCCGGTGAGGCCCTGTGCAATATAGAATCCAAACCAGATTGAACTGAAGATTATGAGCAGTGTCACAATGAGAAGCATGACCAGGAGACTTGTTTTGAGAGGGTTTTTGAGCAGCATGAGCTGGCGATATCCTTCAATACCCTTGGAAATTATGGTCATGCGTTGGAGTTGGTCCTGGGAAATGTATATTGTCGTCACCAGAATATATGGAATGGACTCCGGTCCTTCTTCAAAATAAACCGGGGTCAGGCTTCTGATAATTTCTCCGGTGGGTACAGGTTGGATTGAGGTCCTGTTAGTTTCACCGGATAGGGCCAGGCGCAAAAGTTCAGCAGGAATTTCAGGTAGGCTCAGATAATTAATATTATCGCTTTGCACATCTGCAACAATCTGCCGTTGGTCTGATAAGAATGTGAGTCCATCGAGATTACGGAGAGTCAGTTGGTTTTGAAGAAGAGATTCTATGCCCTTGGGGGAAAGGAGTAACGCCTGTTCAGTTACAAGCTCTTCAGCAAGCGTATTCCCCGTTGCAACGGCTTGATCTTTGCTTCCCTGATAGATATCCTGGGCAACTTTTAATGATACATCGAGTGATGCTTCAACATTGGAGTTGAACCAGTAATCCATGCTGGTGGAAACAAATTGCAACGCTATAAAAAATAGCAGGATAGTCGGTATCAGGGAGAGAGAAATAAAGGATATTACCAGTCGTGTTCTGAGGGATTTGCCAAGAGCGGTCTGACGTTGTTCAAAGATGAGCCGCAACAGGTTCCGGAGGACCAGGAAAACCATGAGCAGAAGCAGGATTATGTTTACATTTATAAGGGAAAAAACAAGAACATTGCCGCTGATCGGAAAGGTAACTTCCCCGATTTGAAAGACCACAGTTTCGAGGTAGGTCAGAATCGGGATGAGGATAAGGCAGATAATAATTGCATAGCGTGTCCGCCTTTTCCTTATTTGGTGAGGTTCAATAGTCATAAGGCAAGGTTTAGTGTTAGTTCATGCCATTTAGTTTCAAAATCCCAGAGAGAAATAAATGGAATTAAATAATGAAAGTAAAGAGGCAGTGTTTTACGGGCTAATGTAGCCTTCACCTTAATAATGTAAGAGGCCTGGTGATCAATTTCTGTAAGCGGC
>JAAXQI010000070.1 GCA_012974315.1 Desulfobacterales bacterium
TATTACGCCTGACAGACTCTTGAAGGCCTGTGTTTATTGGCCGGATTCTGATCTTGATATAGAGGATCTTGTTGAAAAAAAAGAGGCCATCTTTCAATCGGCCCATTTCAAACAAACGCATAATATCCCGCAATTTTGTTTAGGCTGCGAACATGTTAGCAATTGCGGCGGCGGATGTGCAGCCCGACGGATTCTCAGGGGGCAGTTTGAAAAACCGGATGAATACTGCCCGATATATCAAAAAAAAACTGTTCAATTGGAAGGCCAGGTCTCCGCTGCTGCTAAGCCCCTTAGGACTGGTAGTATATGCACGACCATCGTCAGAGGAATATAAATGCATGCAGACAGTTAGTCCAATTTTTAAACTTCCAAAACATCTTTACATTGAAACGACTTCTAGGTGTAACCTCAGATGCAGGGGGTGTATTCTACACCGGGGAAGTTGGGAACTTCAGCGTGACCTGTCCCTCAAAGAACTTATCATGATATGTGACCAACTTCCAAAACTCGAACGAGTAGCGCTTCACGGGATTGGAGAACCGATTTTAAACAAAGAACTCCCGAATATGATCCGGTATCTTAAAGAGAGGAAGGCATTTGTATTTTTTAATTCCAACGGTATCCTGCTGGATGAAATATGTCAGAATCAACTCATTGATACCGGCCTTGACGAACTGCGCATCTCTTTGGACGCTTCCTCCCCGGCAGGATATAAAACCATGCGCAACAGTGACAAATTCAACCTCATTGTCAGCAACGTGCAGGCTTTTTCTGAACGCATAAAGTCTCTTCACGCTTCTCATCCCAAACTTTCGCTCTGGTATCTGGGAACCCGGGAAAATATTTCTGAGCTACCTGGTTTTGTTCGACTGGCAGCTGCCTTGGGTATAACAGAAGTGTATTTGCAACGCCTGGTTTATTTTCAGGACCATGAGGGATACGGCTTGGCAAGGCCTGAAAAAACACTTATGGATTCGAATCCCGCAGTAGCGGAATTGATACATGAGAGTTATGAAATTGCCAAACGGTCAGGTGTTCAATTCAATGCTTCCGGACTCCGAAATCCGCTTGAAAGTTTGCAAACAGGTATCCGGAATCCCTTGCCGTGGAAACGCTGCTACCGGCCAACAACCCTTATGTACATTACCGCCAACGGTAACGTTCTACCGTGCTGCATTTCTCCCTTCTCCACCTCTGATTATGATTCTATCATTCTGGGTAACGTTTTTGATAACTCCCTGGCCGAAATTTGGTCCGGTCACAGATACAGGGCTTTCAGAAAAAAACGAAAAACTGAAAATCCCCCGAAATGCTGTAAAGGTTGCGGCATCCTCTGGAGTCTTTGAATGGATAAGCAGTTAGCAAAGCTATTGGTGATAGTGGCAAAAGAACCCGTGCCGGGAAAGGTTAAAACCCGTCTTTTCCCCAAACTTTCTCCGGCAGTTGCCGCCGACCTATATCGGTGTTTTCTTCATGACAGGATACAGGAGGTCAGCACCCTTAATGAGGTGGATAGGGCGATTGCTTATACACCTGAAGATGCCGGAAAAACGTTTGCCACGTTAGCTTTGGACGGCTTTGAACTATTTGCCCAGCAAGGTAAACACCTGGGGGAAAGATTGAATAATATTTTTTTAGAAAAATTGTCTCAGGGGTATAACGCCGTCTCCATCGTTGACAGTGACAGCCCCGATTTGCCCAAGTCCTTAATAAAAGAATCTTTTGAATTACTTTTGTCAAAACGGGCTGATATTGTGTTTGGCCCGTGTTATGATGGTGGTTATTATCTGGTAGGCATGCGAAAACCCCATCCGGAATTATTCCGCAATATTCCCTGGAGCACTGAAAACGTACTTTCCGCAACTCTTGAAAAAGCGAGAAAAATGGGACTCAACGTCAAGCTGCTTACTCGCTGGAATGATTTGGATACCTTCGAAGATCTTCTCGAATTTTATAACAAGTATAAAAACCGCCAGCTATCAAAAGATTGGGCCGGCAAAAAAACGTTTGCCTTCCTTTCACAGTTAGAAAAAATTAACGCGCTTAGTTTTCCCCGTTGAACCGATATATTCTTGCTATTCAAATAAAGACTTGGATAACAGCGGCCGATAAGTTTTCCCTTCCACCCTTTCAAGATAAGCAAACAGCTCCTTTTCCATTTCCGCAGCTAGTTTAGGCTCTTCTTGTAGCAGGTTGTTTTTCTCCATGGGATCTTTGACCGTGTTAAATAATTGCAGCAGATCAAGCTCAGCAAAGTAAACCAGTTTCCACTCCCAGTTTCTGTATAAAAAATACCTGCGCTTAAAGGAGGCCCTTCCTGCCACACTCCGTTTGAGATACCTTTTCCGTTCATTTTTCAATAGTAGCGGAACCAGGGAGATCCCCATATGCGAATCATCATATGGCGGGTTAACTGAATACCCTGCAAGATCGGCTATGGTTGGAGCTATATCCGCTGCAACCACAGGCACGTTCTCAAAACGGCCGACAATTCCGTTCGCAAAAAGAATGACTGGGATTCGAATTTCTTCTTCGTATAGCGTGTGCCCGTGGAGGCTGGCACCATGTTCCCAGAACTGTTCTCCATGATCAGAAGTAAACAGTATAACTGTTCTGCCATAAAGGCCTACCTGTTTAAGCCGGCCCACAAATCGGCCCAATGCCCGATCAATATAAGACAAATTGTTATCGTATAAATCCCTGGGGCTGTTTCCGAAGTCAACCCCGTTTTCTTTTTTCCAAAGGTCGTTATGGACATCCATTAGATGTAGAAAACACAGAAACCTTTCACCTGATGGCAGGTTGCCGATAGCGTTTAGTGCTGAGTCAAAAACTTCATCGGCAGTAGCTGAGCGTCGATCGCTTACAGCCCTTGGTATGGCAAGTTCTATCACCGGATGATCAGGTGGGAAAATGGCTCTGGGGCCGAAGCCTTTCATTACCATGTAGTGTTGGATATTTTCTGCTTGTGCAATTTCAAAATAAAGGTTTTCCCGATACAGTTGCGGCCCGTATAACGTAAACCGGCTTCGACCGGCAATCAAAAATGGAAAGGCGGCAAATGAACCGCCTCCCTGGCTGTAAGCCCGACGGAAAGAAATTGCTTCTTTCTTGGCCCAGCGATCCAAAAATGACGTAAGATTGCGGTGGTATCCGGCTGAATGAAAGGCATCCCCGCGTAGGGCATCCACAACAATTATCAACAAATTAAAGTCTTCTGGAAGAGACGAAGGATGTGTTTTTTTAAGATGCCATGGCAACGGCCAAGGGTTCGGCAAGTTATTCTGATCCGGGCGCTGTCCAATTCGAATCCACCGGCCCAATCCGAAAAAATTGATAAGCTCTCTGGCATAGCTGACATCAACCCGGCTGAGCTCATTGAATTGTAATATGGCCGCCTTGGTTTCCCGGAATCCTTCGAGAGCACCAAAGGGTATAAACCCGAGGACTATGATGAACAGCATAACAATCCATCTCCGGCGGAGTTTTAGTAAAATTTTCGACCTTAAAGAGAAGAATTGTTCGAAAACCAGCAGCATAATTCCGGCAATAACGATAGTTGCAGTTTTCAATATCGCTCCCTTAAGATAGGAAAATGCCGTGAACCATGGATTAAAAATATTTCCATATAACACTAAATATCCTACGAATAGACTTCCTCCTAAAATGGACGACAAAAGTAAAGGCCCGTTCGACTTTGCAAGACGCTTGTGCGTCACCATCCACGTTAGGGGAAAGAAGAGTGCCGCGCCAAGTGTGAGCGCGACAACCCCGATGACACTCGCGTTTTGTGCCTGGGGCACCCGGTCGGCTATTCTAAAGAATACGGCTGACAGCAGTACGCCTCCACAAACCCCCATAAGTATAATCATCTGTAGAATAGCCGATGTCAGATGCAGTTTGTTCAGTTCCCATTGAATGGCGCTAAACAATGTGCCGAGCAAGAGGCCCGAATAAAAGGTTGCCAATAAAAGAAACAGGGCGAAAATGCTTATACTATTAAATTTTGGTTTCCAGAGTAATCTCGATCTTAAGGCTCTGGAAGCGGCCAAAACGGCGGCCATACCTATTCCAAACCATAGACTTGTCAATCCCGAAAAAATCGGGGGGAAAAAACTTGCTAATAAATATTCGAAATCCGTATCAAGTGAAACACGATCCCACACTCGGTTCCAGGTAGGATCAACGAAAACAATTACAGCACCACAGGAAAAGACCAAAACAAGAAAAAGCCCGAGACTTCTTTCGGGCTTTTGCAGCAGCGCAATACACGCTTTCGATCCAGGCAATTCATTTTGGTCCCATGCCAACACACCCTGCAGGAGTATAGAGACCAACAAAACGGTATGCCCTACGGGCAATAAAGCAAACCATGCATAAAACAGGGTGAGCGCAATGAAGGCGATACTTAATAATTGAATCCAAACCAGCACCGTGATCATAAGAGGAAAGTCCCGAGGTGCCCTCTGTTTTTGCCGGTACTGTAACCCAGAGACAAAAACCAAATAAACCAGCCCCATCCATAGAAAGTTTATGATATTCGCACTGATCCAGGCAAAGCCCGAACTTTCACCCGCTGAGATTTCGTTGCCCAATTCGCTATGGATTGCGGTAAACAAAGAAATAAGAACAAAAACAAGTATGGCTCCGAGAAAATGGAGCCCTGGTAATATGCGAGAAGGTTCCAGGAGAGATTTTTTTTCTGAAAGGAGATTCATGGAAACGCCCGTTCTTCCGCATGGGCGGAATCGTATCGAGTTCGTTACAATTGGAGCCTGAAATTTTATTTACCCTAACGTTGCAACTATATAGTTTACTACGGAAACGGACTAAAAACAAGATCCCCCGTGACATGAAAGGCAATACTGTGACATTGGTGGCATTCCCTTGCCTTTTGCGAAGTAATTGAGGGCTTTCCTTCCGGGGTAAATCTGGCATAACTCCAGTTGACTGGGAAAAAAGAAGAAGCGGCCGAGCTGTCAGGGTCGTTTTTTTTTTCAATGGCATCAATTTCAAGGAATTTGGCACTCTTTGCCGAATTAACGTCTCCTTTGTAGCTTTCCAAAATGATGACGGTACCAACGGGCCATATATGCAGTGCTTTTTCCGCTTTCGAAGCTTGGATGATTTTGGACTGGGCCAGATCAGAAACGCGATAATAAATCAAGGCGCTCTGATCACTGAAAAATCGGCGAGTTCCAACATATTTTCTGGCCCAACCTTTGACCGGTTGACCGGCAGCATCGCTATACTTCGGTAGATTCGGAGGCTGATTTGGATAGAGTTGATCAAAGGGAATGACGATGGAAGGATCCTTGACGGGTCGCAAACCCGGAGGCCTAAGGAGCACTTCCTGCACATTTGAATTACCTAAAATTACCGTTAATACTCCTAAAAACAGCGCTGCTGCACAACTAACTTTGAGGAGGCGATAAGCATCAATCATTAGCCATTACTTGGTCTGTAAATTGCTACCCGCACCCGCTGCTAAAGAGTTTTCAGATGATCAATGATGGCCGAAATTTGTTCATCTTCCAAGTGCTTAAACGGCGGCATTTTTTTCCCCCCATTTACGATCTGCTTGCGCAGGTTTTTTTCACTAGGAGGAAGCCCTGAGTAGGGGAGCTTGGGGTTGTTAAACAGGCCCAGTAAGCCGGGGCCAACTTTGGTATCTTTGCGATTGGGGTAGTGGCAAACAGAACAGTTTGCCGCAAAAAGGTCTTTGCCTGCGGGAGCAGTTCTCGCGTTTTTCAACTTGGTAAAGATCCATTCGCCGGATCGATCAGGTAGGTTGAAAGTGCCTTTCATGACAACGCTGTTTTCTTGACAGTGTAATTGCAGTTTGGCCTTGCCATTTTCTCCCTTAAATCGATAATCAACGAATATCGTTGCTGATTTCTGCTCAATTTTAGCAATGATCACATCACCTTCGAACTCTTCGCCCCTGAATGCGCTCGGAACCGTCTGTGAGAATGAATATAATTTTCCAAAATTTGATTTCCAGATGCCTGCTACTTCGCAAATCAAATTTTCGGTGTTAGGT
>JAAXQI010000073.1 GCA_012974315.1 Desulfobacterales bacterium
GATTCAAACAATGAAAAAAATCATGAGAGTATTTATTCTTTTTGCAATTATGGCATTAAGTGGTCCCGTTATTATTCAGGCACGGGAGGTATCAATTGAGCAAGTGCAGCAGAATGTTCTTAATCTGCACAAATCAGTAATGGATGGCCAGCCGGCTATTTCAGTTAAGAACTTTAAACAGGTTATGGCCAGTGATGCTGAATTCGTTCTGCTGGACGTCCGGTCCGAAGCTGAATTTAACGCTGCGCACCTTCCCGGCGCCTTACATATTGAACGGGGCAGGCTTGAATGGATTGTCCCCAATATAATCAAGAAAGCAGATAGAACAATTTATGTCTATTGCCAGAACGGAAGACGTTCCGGTTTTGCAACCGAGCGGCTTCTTGAGATGGGCTATACGAATGCGAGCCATATTACCGAGGGCTTTGAAGGTTGGGTTACTTTCGGGAACCCTGTTTACAACATGCATGGAGAATTCACTTTAAGCCACGGGGGGTATGGTAAAAGAGAGCCCATGATTGGCAATATCCGCAAATAAACAGTCAGGACTTGATTATATCTGGAACAAGGCGATTCCAATCCCTTAGCCATTAAGCACTTTCAGCCTTGTGCTTACCGCACAAGGCTGAAAGAAAACTGAAAAATCACCAAACCTTGCAAACCACATTGCCAGTAAGACTATAGTCCCCTGTCACGGTGTCATAGAGCAGCCTTTTACCGCTTACTTCAATATTGTTTCCTTTTATATTGACTGCAGATGTGGTTCTGATCTTCTTTTCAACGGCGAGATAATCCAGAGACTCGGTCTTCATCTCATAGCCCCGGTCATTATGTATTACCACCTTTCCCAGAAGGCTTAACTGTTTCGTCTCTGTGTTATATCTAGCCTTTTGGCTGCGAATGTCCGTTTCCTTGTTGCTCGCAGTACTACCAAAAAACCTGGCAGAAACATCTTCGAGGGTCATGGCCGAATCATTTTCAATACTGTAAAGACGGCTGGCGGTTAAAAACCACTCCTTGACACCATTTTTGCTCTGTTCAAAATGCACACCATCCATTTCAGTACTGGTAAGAATGCGTGAATTTGTCAGTGTTGAAACAGGTGAGGGACTGTTTTTCCGTTCCGGACTTAAAAAATCAGCAGCAAAAGATTTCCAGAGCGGAAAGGTCAGTAACGCTGCCAGGGGTACAATCCATAGAAGATTTCTCGGATCTTTCATCATTTCTAATACAACTGTTTGCTAGCAAAATAAGAAAAGCTAAACCTGCAGATACTTTTCAAGAAGTCCACTTTGGGTTTCATTGGCCTCTAAGATAAGGTCACAGACCTCGCGGACTGCCCCCCTGCCTCCTTTTCTTTTAGTCACATAATGGGCGACCTGCAATACCTCCGGGACTGCATCTTCAACCGTGGCTGCAAATCCAACTCGGACCAACAGAGGAAGGTCGAGCCAGTCGTCTCCCATATAACCAACTTCAGAGGGCTTCAGATCAAGTTCTTTGAGAAGGTTCTCGAAAATTTTCAGCTTGTTTTTTGCCTTCTGGAATACATATTTGATCCCAAGGTCCTGAACCCTGCGGTTAACTGCCTCTGATTCACGGGCAGTAATGAGGCCTACCTCCACTCCACTTTCCATCAGCAACCTGATACCCAAACCATCACGGGTATGAAAAGATTTAATCTCATTGCCCTCATGGGTATAGGTGATGGTGCCGTCGGTCAATACCCCGTCCACATCCAACAAAAAAAGCTTCAAACCCTTTGCCTTGGGAAGACAGGATTTCCAGACATATCCCTTCGCTGTGGATTCCTGCCGCTTTCTTGCCTTTTCCAGCAAAGCCTGCGTCAGTTCACAGTCTGACGGATAACTGGAACCCCCTCCACTGCACGTGCCGTCCTGCGTCATGTCTACAATCCACCTTATGGAATTTATTGTTCGCTATTTTCTTCAGAAACAACCGCATGGATTTTCAAAAGTGTTTTCAGCAGAGATTCAACCTGGTCAAGAGGCATTGAATTGGGGCCGTCACAAAGAGCTTTTTCAGGCTGCGGATGGACTTCCATAAAAATACCGTCAAGCCCTGTTGCAACTGCTGCCCTGGTGAGTGGTGGGATGAATTCCCTCTGCCCGCCCGAACTTCCCCCTGCGCCTCCAGGGAGCTGAACTGAGTGAGTAGCATCAAAAATTACAGGACATCCCAGTGAACGCATCACAGGCAAAGCCCGCATATCAACTACCAGGTTATTGTATCCCAGGGCAAAGCCCCGTTCACACAACATTAAATTCTTATTTCCTGATGCTCTTATCTTGTTAACCGCATTTGCCATATCCCATGGAGAGACAAACTGCCCCTTTTTAAGATTAATGGCTTTTTTGCTCCTTGCAGCTGCAACCAGGAGGTCTGTCTGCCTGCAGAGAAACGCTGGGATTTGCAGTAGATCAAGGACAGCACTTGCCTCAGCCACCTGATATGACTCATGGATATCAGAAACAACCGGCACCTGGTAATCCTGACGGATATCAGCAAGTATTTTCAAACCATCCTCAAGACCTGGCCCCCGGTAGGAATCAAGAGAGGTGCGGTTTGCCTTGTCAAAAGAAGATTTGAATACAAAGGAAATAGAGAGCCGTTCAGTTATCTCTTTGAGCGCAGCAGCAACCTCCCTGGCCATTGCTTCAGATTCAAGCACGCAGGGACCTGCGATAAGCAGTAAGGGATGCCCCCCCCCTACCTTTATGGGCTCTTTATTGTCAGGCCTGTTAATTGTAACGATATTCACGATATCTAACCGGTGTGCTTTATTTAGGCTGCCTTAAAAACAACCCCATCGCCGATTACTTTTTTTGAGAATACTGTAATGCGGCCTTGATGAAATCCTTAAACAAGGGATGTGGTTTCATTGGTTTTGATTTGAATTCCGGATGAAACTGACAGCCAAGGAACCAGGGATGGTCGGCGAGTTCGATTATTTCAACCAGGGTATCATCCGGGGACGTACCGCTGATAATTAATCCATTGGATACCAGTTCTTCACGATGATCCGGATTGAACTCATAGCGATGGCGATGACGCTCCTGGATTTCATCCTGATCGTATGCTGCATGTGCATGGGTCGACTTATGGAGATTGCAGGGATAACTCCCCAACCTCAGGGTGCCACCCATATCCGAAGTTTCATCCCTGACCTGGATTTGCTTGGTGCGAAAATCATACCATTCCTTCATCAGGTAAATCACAGGATGCTTGGTGTCTTTATCAAATTCCGTGCTGTGGGCACCCTTCATGCCTGCAATACTCCTGGCAAATTCAACAACAGCCAACTGCATACCGAGACAGATGCCAAAGTAGGGGATCTTGTTTGTCCGGGCATAGGTCACGCCCATGATCTTGCCTTCAACGCCCCGCTTGCCGAAACCGCCTGGCACCAGGATACCATGGCATCCCTCCAGGGCATCTGTGGTTCCACTCTCTTCGAGCTCATCAGCACTTACATAGCGCAGTTCCACTTTGGTCTCATTTGCTATACCCCCATGCACGAGGGATTCATGCAGACTCTTATAAGACTCCGTCAAATCCACATACTTCCCAATGATGCCGATGGTAACATGATGTTTTGGATTTTTAATCCTTCTAACCAGTTCCTCCCATGGTTCCATCCGGGGTGCACCCGTCCATATATTGAGGAGTTCCAGAATCTTAGCATCGAGGCCCTCCTTATGAAAAAGGACCGGCACCTCGTATATGCTTTTCACATCTTTGGCTGTAATGACCGCATCTGTAGGGACATTGGTGAAGAGGGCAATTTTTTCTTTCAGGCTTTTGGTTAAGACACTCTGGGTCCTGCAGAGAAGGATATCAGGCTGAATACCAATGGCCCGCAACTCTTTAACGCTATGCTGTGTGGGCTTGGTCTTCACCTCACCGGCAGTTTTGATATACGGAACCAATGTCACATGGATAAACAGGGAGTTTTCGCGGCCAACATCATAACGGAACTGGCGGATTGCCTCCAGAAACGGCAACCCCTCAATATCACCAATGGTGCCTCCTATTTCAATGATGGCAACGTCAACAGTATCGGCAAGCTGCAGGATTGCCTTTTTTATCTCGTCCGTGATATGGGGTATTACCTGTACAGTCCCACCCAGGTACTCTCCCCGTCTTTCCTTTGAAATAACCGAATAGTATATGCGGCCGGAGGTGTAGTTATTGATCTGGGCCATCACCGCATTGGTGTAGCGTTCATAATGTCCCATGTCCAGGTCGGTTTCAGCGCCGTCATCGGTGACAAAAACCTCACCATGCTGAAAAGGATTCATGGTGCCTGGATCGAAATTAATGTATGGGTCTAATTTCTGGAAGGTGACGGTAAGTCCCCTACTTTCAAGGAGAGCGCCAATTGATGCAGCGGCCAAACCCTTGCCCAGAGAAGAGAGAACTCCCCCGGTGATGAAAATAAATTTGGTCCGGGTAGTTGGCTTTGTTGAATCCATGGCGCACACTATAGCAATATGGCCATAATTCGCCAATGAAAAATACAACACCCTGAAAAAATTTTCAGTCACCAACGGGGTCTGAAAAAATCAATTGATTACGGGCGCAATATCTGTCGTCAAAACTTTCGAAGTCTCACTTTGTTCCCTATCCGAAGTCTCACTTTGTTCCCTATCCGAAGTCTCACTTTGTTCCCTATCCGAAGTCTCACTTTGTTCCCTATCCGAATAATTTTGAGGATTATGGATTTTCTTAAACTGACCAATAAAAAAATAGTTGTGTTCGGCATGGCCAACCGAAAATCTGTTGCCTGCGCCATTGCAAAAGTTTTGCAGGAGGCAGGGGCGGAGGTAATCCATGTAGTAAGAAGTGATGTAAGAAAGGAAACTGCTGAAAAACTTTTTCCAGATGCCAGGGTTTTTGTCTGCGACGTGGAAAATGAGGAAAATATTGAACGGGTGAAAAAAGAAATTGCTGATTCCATCGATGGAAAAATTCACGGCATAGTTCACTCAATTGCCTTTGCAAATTATGCAGATGGCTTTAAACCTTTCCACGAGACAAACAAAAAAGATTTCCTCCAGGCAATTGATATTTCCTGTTTCTCGCTCCTTGCAATCTGCAAGCATTTCAAGGAACTTCTTGATGCCAACGCTTCGGTTGTGACAATTTCCATCTCCACAACCAGAATGGCAGCAGAGAATTATGGTTATATGGCTCCGATCAAGGCCGCCCTGGAGTCATCTTTATGTTTCCTGGCAAAGAGTTTCTCCGGTTTTTCCAACATCCGTTTCAACGCTGTCTGCCCAGGACTCTTAAAAACCTCTGCTTCAGCAGGCATTCCAGGTTACGTGGACAGCTATCTCTATGCAGAGAAACTGACATTACGCAAAAAAGGGCTGCAAACCACTGAAGTTGCCGATATAGCAGCATTCCTCCTATCAGAGCGATCTTCTGCCATCACCGCACAATCCATTATTGCCGATGGCGGCATGGGCATTAACTACTTTGATGCGGATATCATCGCCAAGGTCGTGGAATAATGAAATACCAGCATGTGCGCTTTCAAAGCTTCGGCTATGAACTGCCCCCGGAAGTTATCACCTCCGGAGACATTGAAGAAAGATTGGTACCTGTCTATGAGAAACTCAAACTCCCCCAGGGGCGCCTGGAACTCATGAGCGGCATTAAGGAGCGACGCCTCTGGCCCAAAGGCACCCGACCAAGTGATGGTGCTGTCCTGGCAGGGGAAAAAGCCATAGCTTCATCCGGTATTCCTCCGGGCGAACTGGATTGCCTGATATTCACATCTGTGTCACGGGACATGATGGAACCGGCCACAGCCTCCTTTGTCCATAACCAATTGGGCCTGCCGGATCGATGCCTTGTCTTTGACATCTCCAATGCCTGCCTTGGTTTTTTGGACGGCATGATCTTTCTCGCCAACATGATAGAGCTTGGGCAGGTAAAATGCGGGCTGCTGGTAGCTGGCGAAACAGCAGAAGACCTGCTGGAATCAACCATTCAAAACCTGCTTGCTGACACCTCCCTGACCCGCAAGACAATCAAATACTCTTTTGCCTCACTCACCATCGGCTCTGGAGCCGTTGCCCTGGTCATGACCCATGAAAAATACCGTAAAGGATCGCAAAAATTCATAGGGGGGGCCTATCGGGCAAATACCAGGCATAACGATCTTTGCCAGGGGGGGCAGAGTAGCACCCCCAACTCCAGCCAAAGTTCAATTCTTATGGCAACCGATTCCGAGGAACTCATGAAGCAGGGCATTGAAACTGCCAGGTCAACCTGGGGTGATTTTCTTGCAGAACTTGGATGGCAGCCTGAAGAAATTGATGTGTTTTTCTGCCACCAGGTTGGTCAGGCCCATGCCCGCCTTCTCTTTGAAAATTTAGAGCTTGATCCAGTAAACAATTTTGAAACCCTCACCTTCCTGGGCAATACGGGCTCAGTTTCAGCACCCATTACCATGGCAATGGGTATTGAGCAGGGTGTTTTCCGCAAAGGACAACGCGCAGCCCTGCTTGGAATAGGCAGCGGTATTAACTGTCTTATGCTGGGGGTGGAGTGGTAGATAAAGGTTAAAGGATAAAGGTTAAAGACTTTAAATACTGGGTGCTGAGTGCTGAGTGCTGAGTCAAAAACATAACATCATGGCATTGATACCTGAAACAAAAAACAAGTTTTTACCAGCATAAATCTCCGATTTAACTAATATTTTTTTGGACAAAAACAACTTAAGACAATGAACACCGCTGAAGATTCAACGCACATAACAGATGAGCAGGGGCAGAGACTGGCCCAGGTGGCCCGCAGGACTATTGCAGCAAGACTCGGCACTCTTGATGAAATAAATAAAGTCGTCCCTGATCGTGATCTTGCTGATCCGGCTTTCCGGGAAAAACGCGGCACCTTTGTCACCCTGAAATTAAAGGGGCAACTGAGGGGCTGCATGGGCTGCCTTACCCCTTCTGAAACCATTCTGGAAGGCATCCAGCGCAATGCCATCAATGCTGCTTTTAATGACCCGCGTTTTCCAACACTTACCCCTGCTGAACTGGAACAGGCAGAGATCGAGGTAAGTATTCTGACTAAACCCCGGGAGTTGGATTATACAGGGTCCAATGAACTGCTGGAAAAGCTCAGGCCCAATATTGATGGTGTCATTATTAATAAAGGCCAGGCCCGTTCCACATTTCTCCCCCAGGTATGGGACCAGCTCCCCATGACACAGGACTTTCTTGCCCACCTCTGCAGAAAAGCAGGGCTTTCCCCCGACGAGTGGACCAGGGGTGAATTAGGTGTTTCCATTTATCAGGTCCAGTACTTCCATGAAAGCAGATGAAATAGAGTTAACACCTGAATTTGTCAGGCAGGTTGCAGACCTATACCATGACATGGAGGCTGCTTACGACAGGACTGCAAAAGAGTTGGATTTTTCCTGTTCCGGATGCCCTGATAACTGCTGCGACAGTTTTTTTCTGCACCATACCTATACTGAATGGGCCTATCTCTGGCATGGCCTCAAGGCGCTCGATGACAACCTGCTTAGTGCAATTATTGAAAAAGCATCTGATTATATAATTGAAAGTGAAGCCTCTCTTGCAAAGGGAGAACGACCCATAATAATGTGCCCCCTCAACTCAGAAGGACGCTGTGCTCTTTATCTTTACAGAATGATGATTTGCAGGCTGCATGGAGTACCTGCAGCCTTCACAAAGCCTGACGGCCAACAGCTTCATTTCCCCGGCTGCTTCAGATGCCAGGAGCATAATTCAACAACAAACTCCCTGGCGCCTCTGGATCGCACCCGATTCTTTCAAAGGCTGGTAAATCTGGAAATAGAACTGCTCGGAGAAAAAAGACCCACTGCTCCCAGAGTAAAATTGACCATCGCACAGATGATTATGAAGGGGCCCCCCATACTCCCCTGAATTATACAACTCAAGTTTAATGGTCTTGCAAAAAATCTCAAAAAAGTGTCATTTCGAACGAAGTGAGAAATCTTGAAGCGTCATAATATTCTGAAACTTATTAGATTTCTCACTTCGTTCGAGGTCAGCGAGTTTACGAGACTCCGAATGACATCCAGGCTGATCCAAACTTTTTACGAATTCATTGAAATTTATACTGATAATAAAATTGAGCGTGAACTCCTGCTATGAAAAAGACTGAAGACCAACGGCTTCGCCTGGCTATTCTGGAAGTTATCAATAACCAGATAAAAGACAATAACCCGCCGGAAACAAAACTGACTCATGACAGACTTCTGCGAGAGGGATTTTCAAAGGAAGAAGCACTCAAGCTTATTGGATATGTAGTTGCCTCGGAAGTTTTTACTGTTTTAAAAGAAAACCGGAATTATGATCACGCGAAATATATTTCCGCCTTAAACGCTTTGCCAAAACTTCCCTGGGAAAAAGAGAGCTGAGGTGTTGCTGCCATTGCTGCATCTTATTCTGCATGTCGTTATTCCGGGCATCACTGCCCGGTTGGCATATCGAAAAATCTGGCTGAATGCCTGGTTGATTATGATGCTCACCATGATAGTCGACCTCGATCACCTGCTGGCATCTCCGGTGTATGACCCTGATCGCTGCGGTATTAATTTTCACCCTTTCCACACCTACCCGGCAATTGGGGCTTACTTCCTGCTCCTGTTCGTACCCAAATTAAGAATTATTGGCGTGGGGCTCTTGATCCATATGGGACTTGATTTTATAGATTGCATAGTGTGAAGACATGAAACTTTCATTAAAAACACATGCAGGCAGACCTGATATGCCTGTTGTTCTCCTTATTCATGGCCTTGGCATGAATAATTATTTCTGGGTTGATCCGAAAAAATGCTCTGTATTGGGTGGATTGGCACCTTTGACAATTTTTCTAACTGATGCAGCAAACAAATCTAATAATTCCATATCATTTGGCTCAGTAGATCCTGCTATCCAGGGACTCTGGAATTATTTGAAGAGTGGCGGATTTTCACTTGCCTCCTGGACCCAAAGCCAACCTCTTGGACCGATTCAAATAGCAATCAATGAACTCAAAACCGCTCTTAAAACAGTAAGAAATAAATGGCCGGACAAGCCTGTTTATCTGGTTGGACACAGCCGGGGCGGACTCATTGCCCGGCATTTTTTACTGGATGAACCTGCTATCGATATTGAAGGCATTATTACCATCTGCAGCCCCCATTCGGGAACCGCCATGGCAAAATTTTCCCGTTATCTGAAACCTGCTGGTGCATTACTGGAAAAAATCATTCCCGGTAAATCCAAAGTCATGCTGACCAAAGCCCTTAGCCGCCTTTCAGAATTTCTCCAAAGTCCTGCAATTGAAGAACTTACACCCGATTCAGATTTTATGGATTTACTAAAAAAACCGCTCCCGGAGCAATTGAGAAAACTTTCCTTTGGCGGCACCAGCCCTGCACTGTTCCAGCTCAGTGTCCGTCTCCCTGCTGGTAACTATAAAATTATCAAATTCCCTGACATGCTTTCCGGAGCGATACCTTCAGGACATCTTCCCAGGGAATTGGCTCCGGGACTTGGTGATGCCCTTGTTTCGGCAGCAAGCGCAAAACTCCCAGACAGTAAACACTACGATTTCCCTGTCAACCATGTCAGGTCAGCCTATGATCATAATATCCATAAAATTATTCTTGATTTTCTGACCTAAAAAACCCCATGCTGGTGGAGGATATTAAAGCCGATTCCCAGAAGCACCAGACCACCTGCTATCTCTGCCCGGACCCCGATCTTTGAAGCGGCCCCCAGCAGACAGCCGAGCTTTAAGCCAATGACTGTCAGCAGGGTGGCGACCAGTCCTATTATAGCTGCAGGCATCCAGATGGATACATTAAGCATGGAAAAACTCAAACCCACTGCCAGGGAATCAATGCTTGTGGCAACTGAAAGCATGATGAGGGTGTAGCCTTTTGTGGGATCAACCTTCTGCGCCTCTTCATCACGCCCGGCTATGGCATCCTTAATCATCTTGGCAGCCACCAGGGCAAGAAGCCCAAAAGCCAGCCAATGATCGACACTTTCCAATACGGTTCTGACTGTCAATCCTGCAGCCCAGCCGATAATATTCATCATGGCCTGAAAGAGGCCGAAATGAAATGCCAGCCTGAAGGTCTGCCGGTCGCTTACCTGGCAAAGACTGACACCTGATGCGAGGGCCACGGCAAAGGCATCAACTGCCAGCGCCAGTGCAATGAGTATAATAGTCAGTAAATCCATTCGGTACTTATATACCAGAGCAATACAGCCGACAAGTCATATTCTGGGGTATGCGGGGTGAAGAGTGAGTTGGCAGTTATAAGATAGCAGAAGAAGATTAGGGTAAAGGTGGAAGGATTTTAGAATTGTGATTTAGGATTTCAGATTTGTGATGGAATCCCCGATCATGTCATTTCGAACGGATGTGAGAAATCTTATAGATCTCTCCGGCCTAACGGCCGTTCGAGATGACAATAGCATGTTGAGGCGCCATAGGGCAGCAAATTCAAACCCCGAACCGCATACCTAATTCGGCTTTTAGGTTGATTATATGCATAATAAGTCTTAATATTCTTTAGCATGAAATAATGGTAGTATTTTTCCAAAACTAAACAGCCCCGCTTGATGGCGGTTTATTTTTTTGAGCAAATCGCTCTTGGGAGCAAAACACACATGTCAATTGAACAGGCGAAAGAAGTACTAAAAATTGAGGCGGAGGGCATAC
>JAAXQI010000080.1 GCA_012974315.1 Desulfobacterales bacterium
TTTTATTGCTGTCAACATAGGCGTAAGCGCTGTGTTTATGAATAGACTCAAAACTTTCAACGCTTACTGAAAACCAGTAAATATTTCCATGCTTTTTTGCAAGTTCAGACACTTTTCGGACAACATCTTCAACAAACATAGGATTATCATACGCCTGCTCTGTGACGTGCTTCTCATCCGGTCTTTTTAATAGGGCATACACCTGGCTTGATGCAGCGGACTCGACCATATCTATCAAATCCTCCAGCCAGATAAATCCAGTAAATTTAACATTTAAATTTACCTCTGCTCTCTGGTTGTGGGCACCACCAGTACTTATCTCCTTTGAACAGGGACATAATGTGGTGACAGGCACCTGGACAGAAAGCATGAAGTCTTCATTCTTACCAATACTTCCTGTAAAACTACAGGTATATTCCATCAGACTTGTGGTTTTTGAAACCGGCGCTTTTTTTTCTATAAAGTATGAGAACGTCATTTCAAGATGTGCAGCTTCTGCCTGAAGGTCATCTTTGACTTCTGAGAGCAGTTTTGCAAGGATGTTTACACTGATGTCGTCCTGGTACTTATTGAGTGCAGCAATAAAAGTTGAGACGCAGGTTTCCCTGTAATGCTTTGGGATATCAGCATGCAAACTGATACTGGCCACTGTTTCCTGAAGGGTTCCGGGTTTTTCGCGGATTTTGACCGGGAATTTTATATCTTTTACGCCAACGGTTGTAATCTTCATTTTTGTTAATACCGATAGAACAATTAGGCCTGAATCAATATGATTTCCCCCTGAACCTCTCTGGGAATCAAATCAAATTGTGAAAGAATCTTGAACAAAGGTCTGCCAAAACAGAAAAGCTCGAGGTCAAGATTCAAATTTAAATGCTTGAGAGCTTCAGATCTCAAGGCCAAGTCTATATTCACTAACTCGGTTAATTCTGCAAGACTATTTTGGTGAATCTTTCCCTTTTGTGCAATAAGCAACTGATCAAGGCTTTCAAGGTTACACTCTTTTTCATGTCTATCAATATATTCAATGATAGGTTCCTCTGATGCAATTATATCTAATCTGCCCAGAAGATTTTTGCCCGCAACGTTTTTTAACTCAGCCGTATCCCAACACTTCAGTAAATTGCATTCCAAAGGTCGGTGTTGGTATATTGAGCATGAAAAACTGCTCTGGTCAAAAAAAACACAGGACCATTGGCCATTTGTTCCTTTCAGTTTGATAATTTCAGTCGTGGCCCATTCCGGTCTGTTTTCTTCAAGAGAAAAGACTGGCTCCCCTCTGCGGACAGTAATCAGAGATTCCCGGTCAAGGGATTTTTTCAGGAGAAGTTGTTTGTCTTCAATGTGAAGGGCAGGGCCGCCTTTCATGCAGCACGTCCCGCAGCGTTCACATTCAGTTTTTACTCTATGTTTAGACATTGGTGAAAGTTATGAAAGCAGTATGAAAATTAAAATTTTGCACCACAGTATTTACAGAAATCGGCATCAGCGTCATGTCCCTCAGCACCGCAATCCTTGCATAATTGGGTTGCCTTTTTCTTGGAGGACAACTGGGAAAGTTCTACCGTAACTATACCTGTAGGCACTGCAATGATGCTGTAACCAAGAATCATGATACATGCAGCCAGCATCTGCCCTATATTTGTTTGCGGGGATATATCACCATAGCCTACCGTTGTAAGAGTTACAATTGCCCAGTAAATGGATCTGGGAATGCTGGTAAATCCATTTTCAGCACCTTCAATGAGATACATCATTGATCCAAAAATAATCACCAGGGTCAGGACAGTAAATAGAAAGACGATGATTTTTCTTATGCTGGCTCGCAATGCCTTCATCAGAAAAAGGGCCTCGCTCATATACTGTACAAGTTTTAAAACCCTGAAAATTCTCAGTATCCTTAAGACACGGACAACAAGAAGATATTCACTGCCTGGAATAAAAAGACTGATGTAGGTTGGGATGATGGCCAAGAGGTCAACAATACCGAAAAAACTGGTAGCATAAAGTAAAGGACGACCGACACAGATGAGACGCAGGATATATTCAATGGTGAAAACAATGGTAAAAAACCATTCAATGCCAGTGAGTAAAGAGCCGTAATTTATACTGATGCTACTGACACTGTCCAGCATGACGGCAAGGACACTTGCAAGAATGCTTACGATAAGGAGAATGTCAAACCATTTGCCTGCAGGGGTTTCAGCCCCAAAAATTATCTCATGCAGGGTGTCACGCCAGGGTGCTCTTTTGTTATGTGTTTCATTCATGTTGGGAATCTTTTCAAGTGCTGCTACTTTATCCAATCATGATGCCTAAACACCCTGTGCAGGATCAAAAGTTCTCTTAACCATTAACAAGACTCTTGACCGCCTGAACCACAGAATCAGCAGTAATGCCGAAATTTGTAAACAGGTCATTAATGGGTGCAGATGCTCCAAAATGATCAAGTCCGATAGCTTTACCGTTCATTCCTAAATATTTATGCCATCCCTGGGTAGCACCAGCCTCGATAGAAACCCTTGCCTTGACATTTGCCGGCAAAACAGAGTTTTTATATTCCTGGGTTTGATCATCGAATAATTCCCAACTGGGCATACTGACAACCCTGGCAGCTACACCATCCTGCGCGAGAGTTTCTGCAGCTTCAAGAGCCAGTTTCACTTCAGAACCGCTGGCAAGGATAAGTGCATCAGGTGTGCCATCAACATCTTTAAGTACGTAGGCGCCCCTGTGCAACAATTCTGCCGGGCCGAATACAGTACGGTCAAGAGTTGGTAAAGATTGTCTTGTCAGGGCCAGAACGGTTGGTCCTTTGTTGCTTTTAATAGCAAACTTCCAGGCCTCGGCAGTTTCGTTTGCATCAGCTGGGCGAAGAACTGTAACGTTGGGCATTGACCGTAGGGAAGCCAGGTGTTCAATAGGCTGATGGGTTGGCCCATCTTCTCCAAGGCCGATACTGTCATGGGTCAGTACATAGATGGTATGCTGTTTCATCAGGGCAGCCAGACGAATAGCCGGCCGCATATAATCAGAGAAAATCAGGAAGGTGCCGCCATAGGGAATAAATCCCCCGTGTAAGGCCATGCCGTTGAGAACGGCTGTCATGCCGAATTCACGCACCCCGAAATGAATATTCCGCTGGTCATAGGAACCTGCCTGAAAATTTTCCTCATTGTCAATCCAGGTTTTATTCGATGGCGCGAGGTCTGCAGAACCACCCATCAGGGCTGGTACATTTTTGGCAATGGCATTTAAAACCTGACCTGAAATAACTCGCGTAGCCTTTCCTTTTGGATCTGCAGGAAATACAGGAATCTCCTTATCCCAATCTTGCGGGAGTTCCCCTTTGATTTGTTTTTCAAACATTGATCCCAGATCAGGAAACTCATTCAGGTAGCTTCTAAAGGATTCAGTCCACTGCTGTTCAAGTTCAAGGCCTTTGTCTACAGACTTTCTAAAATGACTCAGTGCTTCTTCAGGAATATAAAAAGTAGGTTCCTGGGGCCATCCAAGTTTTTCCTTGGTTAATCTTCTTTCTTCATCACCGAGTGGTTCGCCATGTGCCTTTGCCGTATCCTGGCGATTGGGACTGCCAAATCCTATGGATGTCCGTACAGCAACAAGAGAAGGCCGGTCCGTTTCATTACGCGCTGCAGTTAATGCATCCTCAATAGCTTGAAGATCGTTGCCGTCTTCAACCTGCTGGACATGCCATCCATAGGCCTCAAATCTTTGCAAACGATTTTCGGTAAAGGCGATATCTGTTTTCCCTTCTATGGAAATATGGTTATCATCATAAAGATATATGAGTTTACCCAGCTTCAAATGTCCTGCGAATGATGCAGCTTCATGGGATATGCCTTCCATGAGATCACCATCACTGATAATCCCGTAAGTATAATGGTCGACAATGTCATGATTTGATTTGTTGAATCTCGCTGCCAGGTGGCGTTCGGCAATTGCCATTCCCACTCCGGTTGCAAAACCCTGCCCTAAAGGTCCGGTTGTGGTCTCAACTCCTGGAGTATCTCCATATTCAGGATGCCCCGGGGTTTTACTTCCCCATTGGCGAAAGTTTTTTAAATCATCAAGGGACAGGTCATAACCGCTTAAGTGAAGCAGGCTATAAAGAAGCATAGAACCATGACCGGCCGACAAGACAAAACGGTCCCTGTCAAGCCAACCTGGATTTCTCGGACTATGACGCAGAAATTTTGTCCAGAGGACGTATGCCATAGGAGCTGCGCCCATTGGCATTCCAGGATGTCCGGAATTTGCCTGTTGCACAGCGTCAACAGATAAAAAACGGATAGTATTGATGCAGAGTTCGTCAAGAGCTGGATTCTGTGAGTTCATGTAAAGCCTCTGTGCTAGAAAATTTATAGATAAATACGAAAATATGATAATAGGGTTTTGTTTTTATCGCATTACAACATATTTCTCAAGGGTCTAATGAACCTTTCTGTTTGCAGTTTCAATTCTGCAGAAAGATTCTTAACTGCTCTGGATCACAGGTAGGTGATTTACAGCTGTAGTTTTGACAGACATAAGCCGTAGATTTGCCTTCAATTGAGATGTGATCTGCTGTATAAGGTGCCAGCTTTTCTAGTATTTTGTCATCAGCACTGGAGTCTTTTACAATGGTGACAGTATTTGGTGAAAAAGTATTTCCGATGATGGCTAACATTTCCCGGGTATCTTTTGCCCGGGGATCACCGACGATAATTATTTCAGTGGTTGGTGTCAGGGAAAAATATAAGTTTGCCAGAAATTGTGTGTAGCCGCTGGGCACCTCTTTAAGAGGCTTGGAAAATGCCTGTATTAGAAGTTTGGCCTTTAAGCCAAGTTCCCTGTTGGCAGTTAACCGTTCGAGACGCAGAAGATTGCCCAGGGCAATTGAGTTGCCGGAGGGGAGGGCGCCGTCATAGATTTCTTTGGGCCGTATTAGAAGCGACTCGCCATCATAAGGAGTGAGAAAGAACCCCCCTTCAATTTCATCCCAGAAGAGTTCCAGCATCATTTCATTTAAAATGACAGCTTCTTTTAGAATTTGTGTATTAAAATCCGTTTCATATAATTCAAGCAATCCCCAGACAAGAAAAGCATAATCACACAGCAGTCCTTTTATTGCAGACTCCCCTTCACGATATCGATGCAGGAGTCTTTTGTCAGTATCACGCATGGTTGATAGAATAAAATCAGCACTTTTGGATGCTGCTTTTAAATAATCCGCACTGCCGAGGGTTTTAGCACCGAGGGCCAAAGCACCAATCATCAGACCATTCCAGTCAGTGAGAATTTTATCATCCTTATACGGGTGGATTCTTTTTTCACGAAGATCGAATAATTTTTTTCTGATTGTTTCATGCTCAACTTTGAGATCCCCGGAACTTTTTGTGGAGGCTATATTGTTTTCAGATATTGACTTTTGAAGATAAAATATATTTGCACCGGTTTTTGTGCCAGTGGACTCATCATGGAAATTGCCTTCTGCCTTTACATTGTATGTTGTCCTGATCAGTTCAAATTGGGCAGGGGACAAAGTCTTTTCAAGTTCTTTTTGGGTCCATATATAAAACTTTCCTTCCACTCCCTCACTATCAGCGTCTTCAGCCGAATAAAAACCACCTCCCGGTGCGGTCATATCACGAAGCACATAGGTGATAATTTCCTGTGCTGTCTGTTTGAAAAGAGGATTTTTAGTAGCCTGGTAGCCCTCTAGATAGGCAATGGCTAAAAGAGCCTGGTCGTAGAGCATTTTTTCAAAATGAGGAACCAGCCATTTTGCATCGGTGGCGTACCGGTGAAACCCAAATCCAATATGATCATATATGCCGCCTTGTCTCATGGCCGTAAGTGTGCTTTCAACCATGGATATGGCCGGACTATCTCCTGTCATTTTCCAGTATCGCAACAAAAAGTTAATCGTATGGGGTGTCGGAAATTTGGGAGCTTTGCTGAATCCTCCATGAACCGTATCATATCGATTGGTTAGTTCACCGAAAGCTTTATGAAGTATTTTTT
>JAAXQI010000218.1 GCA_012974315.1 Desulfobacterales bacterium
GTCTGAAAGACAGTACAGTTAAAAAAAATGCTTTCACTTCCCTGATTGATCTTCAAACACTCAATCATAATGTTATAATTTACAAAACAAACAGGTAATGGCATACACGCAACTTAAAGGAATTGCAGTGACACATTTTTGAACTATTTATCACTTGACAAAGGCGGACTTTGTCTGATAGTGATTTTCCATTCATTAACTTTTAGAAACGATATTCGGAAGCTAAGATAATTTTTTGCAGGAGAAAGGGTGGTCAGTATGACAGAAAAAAGGGTTCATGCATTCGTAGTAATTTTGTGTGCAGTGGTTCTTGCCGCAGCAACACTTATGGTATCTACTCCAGACGCAAGCGCGGCACTTGTTGGCCTTGAGGTTTCCGATTGTGTGAAATGTCACCAGGATGCCCCGGCAACAATCGCCAGTAACGGCGGCAAGCACCAGACAGCAGTTACCTGCCTTGACTGTCATGGAGAGCATCCTCCCTGGGGTGAAAATGTTATCCCGCAATGCTCCATGTGCCACGAGGGCAAATCCCATTATGAACTGGAGAACTGCCTTACCTGCCATTCTAATCCCCATGAGCCCCTTGCCCTGAACCTTGCCGATGATGTAAAAGAGCCCTGCCTTACCTGCCACGAAGGACCTGGTCAGGATTTTGTCAATTATGAAAGTGCCCATGCTGAGCAATCCTGTACGTTCTGTCATGATGTACACGGCAAGATCCCCGATTGTTCCACGTGTCATGAGCCCCACGCTGAAGGCCAGATGACCAGTGACTGTTTGGCTTGTCACCCTGCCCATCATCCGCTGCAGATTAATTATGCCTTGACAACGCCGAGATCCTTCTGCGTGGCATGTCATGAGGAAATTGGCGAGTTGATGGAGAAAACAGAGACCAAGCACCAGGCATTCACCTGTGCCTTCTGTCACCGCGGCCAGCATCCGATTGTGCCGCAATGCCAGACCTGCCACGGGGAACCACATTCTCCACTGATACACCAGAAAATGCCGAACTGCCTTGATTGTCATATGGACACGCATTACCTGGTTAAGTAAATAAAGGCCTAATGGCAGGAGAGGTAGATTAGTCCCCTCTCCTGCCATTTTTTTATGAATTTTCTGAAAATAGAGCATCACAAAAAGAGGGAAAGCATGGGGCACGGAAGAGAAATTCCAAAAGCACAGGCTGAAAACTCAGTTGCCGCCAATGAGATGGGAGCAGTAGAAGAAGATCCTTGGCCTGCAGGAACTGAATCGACTCCACCAACTGATCAAATATTAATTGAAGAAAATGAACCTGTCCAGGAAGTGTTCGATTGAGGAGGTTATTGACCATGTTCGCGAGTAAATTGTCCTTAGGGAAAAAGGTTTTTAGTTTAACTGTGATTATGGTGGTGTTTATTTTTTCCAGTCAGCTGACTTCCTGTGTTACCGGAACCAGGGTTGCTACAGACGCCACTGCTCCTGCTGAATCAACTCCTGCGCCTGGTTCGGAGAAGGTGGGGAAGTATGGAGTTGTTGATGTGACCAATTACTACAGCAGAGAGACTGCTGACTACCCCAGGTCCACTGCAGGTTTGGCAACTTTTGAAACAGACAATTTTATAGGTTCCGGAAAATGTGCGACGTGCCATGAAATCCTTGTCGACAGTGCGGGCAAAGATATGTCGATTGCCGGACACTGGCGTTCAACCATGATGGCTAATGCAGCCAAAGATCCGATATGGCTTGCAAAAGTCAGCTCAGAGGTTAAGCGTAATCCTGCTTTAAAAAAAGTTATAGAGGAAAAATGCACCCTCTGTCATATGCCAATAGCCTGGACCCAGGCATATAAGGAGGGAGGTGAGAGGGTAATGTTCGATAAAGGTTTTTTGAATCCCCAAAATGATCTCCATGCTGCTGCAATGGATGGTGTTTCCTGCTCCCTCTGTCATCAGGTTCAGGATGAGAATCTGGGACAGAAGAAAAGCTTCAGCGGTAAATTTGTCATTGATACCATTAAAAAAGCGCCCGAAAGGGAGATTTTCGGCCCCTATAAAGACCCGGTGCAAAAAACGATGCAGAAGAGTGTCGGATTCACCCCGGTATTTGGTTCCCAGACAAATGATTCAGCCCTCTGTGCCGCCTGCCATACCCTGTATACTCCATTTGTGGATGGACAGGGCAACGTAGTTGGAGAATTCCCGGAGCAGACTCCTTACCTGGAGTGGAAATACAGTGATTTTGGAGTGAATGCTGAAAAACGATATGATATTGGAGAGAATCCGGGGCAGGGCATGATCTGCCAGGAGTGCCATATGCCGCATTCAGAGGCTGGTGGAGTCAGGATTGCCGAGTGGACCCCAAAGGGAACGGAGCCTAAAGATCATTTTTCCCAGCATCATTTTGTAGGCGGAAATGCTTTAATGCTTGATATCATGCAGGATAATATTGGAAGTCTGCAGATCTCAGCCTCCTGGGATAAAATTGAGGACACAAAAGAACGCACTATGGTTCAACTGCAGACAAAAACCGCAAGTATATCATTAACCGGACTTAAGCATCGCTCCAATGAAATGACCGCTGAGTTTAAGGTGCAGAATAAAGTCGGACATAAATTCCCCTCAGGCATTCCTACCCGGCAAACCTGGATACACCTGATGGTGCAGGATGCATCCGGGCAGATGGTTTTTGAATCGGGCAAACCCAAAGCAGATGGGGGTATTGAGGGGAATGATGCTGATAGCAATCCTATGAGTTATGAGCCGCACTATGATGAGATCACCCAGTCCGGGCAGGTTCAGATTTATGAGGGAATTATGCTCAACACTGATAACGAAGTAACCTACACTCTCCTGCGTGCTGGAAAGTATGCCAAGGATAACAGGCTGCTGCCAAAGGGATTTGACAAGAATGGGGTGCCGTCTGATATCGGTGTCTTTGGCATGGCTCTTTCAGATGAGGATTTTATTGGAGGTTCGGACCAGGTGACGTACAGGATTGACACCTCAGGACATAGAGGACCGTATACCATGACAGCAAGACTGCTTTTTACACCTGTTTCCTATCCCTTTGTCAAGGACCTGGCAAAGGATCAGGATTTGCCGGAAGTCGACCGTTTTATGTCTTTCTATGGTAAAGTTGACAAGATGCCCCAGGAGATTGCCGCTATACAGACAATTGTTCAATGATGATAATTTCGTAGATAGTTGTAGACTTCGAAAATATTCAGGTATCAACGGGGCCTGATAAAATCAATATATCCCGGACGAGATACTTGTTGTCAGAGTGATTTTTTCGAGGCGTCGGGAGGCTTAATATTGAGGACTTTTTGGGTGTTGAGGGTGAACATCTTCAAAAAACCACCGCCTATTGTTGACCAGCATTGTAATATCTATACTCTCAGCTTTTTCTAATATCTCCATTCTAAATGGTGTTGATCCTTTAACGGCCAAAGCGGATCGGGGCAAGACAACACCCATTCGACCTCCCTCAGAGCTAACTAGTGTCTGTCCATAAATGGCTTTTTGGGGTTGAATCCATCTCGGTAATCCAGGCGAAAATCGACGGCTTTAGCCTACACCGAATTCAAAAAATACTTTCTGCAACCAATTAGGCCAGTTTTACCCATTTTGGGCGCACTTATCCATTGCGATAATAAATAATTTATATAATTTCAAGTAGTTATTGTTTGGACAATTGTACTCGTGCCATGGTCAGCAAGTTCGCGGACACAATGGCTGACCAAACATAACTTTTGAAAGACTCAAAGCCCTTCCAAGAACAACGATCAAGACCAAGACTTCTTTTTAACCAGGATATACCAGACTCTATTCCGGCTCGAAATCGTCGCAGAACTTTATACACATAACTGCTGCGGCACATCTCCTGTATCTCTAACCCCCTTCCCTTGGCAAAACAGACATCTTTGATTCCTTTTCCTTTGGCTGACTTCAGGTTAACTTTTGAGGCGAAACCACCATCCAAGGAAGCTTTGAGAGGGTAGCGCCCGTATATGTCCTTCTGGCGGTCAAACATTGTTCCTGTAAGTTCCGAATCCGCCGGGTTGCCTTCTAGAATCTGGCAATCAAGGATTAAATTTGAGGCACCACCGGTCAAACAAATCTTATGTCCGTAATAAGTGTCCCGCCTGTCTTTCCGTATTATGTCTGTATGCTCTTCAAAGATTGAAACTATTTTTTCTGCTGCAGGAACACTTTCGCCTTGCACAACCCGCCGTTCTGTCTGGTCCACTACTTTCAATGCCAGAGGGATATAATGTTTTAACTCCCCGGCTATTCTCATTGCATGCAGTGGCTGCATGAAGTTGCCACCTGTGTATGATTCCAATTCCAGGACCGCTGCCTGAGCATAACCTATTACTGTTTTCGTAACTTTGAGCAAATCTTTGTAGTGTTTCTTCCGACCAGCAGCGTTTTTTGCATTCATCACCCCAAGGCAACGACGCTTCGCTCTCTTGGTACGATTGTTATAGGGAAATTTGATGTCTGCAAATTTCTCTCTGGCCTGCCAAAGTATCCGATCCAGAACACGGACTGAATCCCAAAGAAGTTCTGAGTCATAAGGTGTATGGATATTGGACTCGACAACTGTACAGTCAATACGCACCTTGCGCCCTTTTTCAACGCCGGTTCTTTCTGCATCTTTTATTGTTATCCTGTGGATTGCCTCCCAGGTCGTATCCGACAGGGCTTTTATGTTTTTTTGCAAAGTTGATTTCTTAAATGGTTTATCGCCAATGCCAATTCTGCAAAAGCTCCTGAAAACCCGGGAATCTGCAAGATAAAATGACAAGTCACGATAACTGAACTTTTCTATTTGCTTGACAATAGCTGCATGGACAACTTGCTCAGCGGACATTCCGTTCGCACCGGTGTTGAAACTTTTATCCTTGATTGTTAAATCTTGTAAGGCTCTTTCATAAATGCTATCGTTTCTAGCGAGAATGCAGCTGATCTCAGCCCATTCTTGTGCCTTGGAGTGGACTGCTGCGGGTTCCATGAGAGGTAGTTGTTTTTTGTGCTTTTTACGCATCAGAGACATCTCCTTTAGTGAATTTGTTTTGTGATATTAATTGTTTGGCGACATAATACTACAAAACATTGCGCAAAAAGTCCACTCAAAACAAGGCACTTTTCTTTTTTATTTCAAATAGTTACTCCTCTATGGACAGACACTAACTAAGAATAAACACAACTAAAAGACTAGATTCATCTCCCCCTGACAAATAAAAATACTCCGAAAAATACTCCTGCCGCCCGATTTTCATTCTTTAATTATATGTTAATAAAAAGAAAGTTGAAAAGTTTACATGCGCAATTGCTGATAAATCCGTAATTTTGGGGGATGAAAGGCATGAAAATAAATAGCGATTACACAGAACGGAGGCAGCATGAACGCGCATCTATGCAAACCATTGTGATTGGCATGCTTAACTCTGGTGAGTCTATAACGACCGGATCAATCACTGATATTTCACTGGGTGGTGTCAAGTTTACCTATCATGAACATATAATGGAGCCTAAAGATAGCCCCATCCAGTCAATCGATCTAATGGCAGGCATCCATAACCTGGTTGATATTCCTTGCAAGTCCGCTTGGGATGTTACCGTAGAAACGGAATCCGATTCTAAATTAACATATTTAAGGCAGTGCGGGATTCAATTTGGCAAACTGACCCCTAACCAGATTTTTTTGTTGAGAAGTTTCATTAACCATAGGACGTCTCTTGGGATTAACGGCATAACCTCTGATGACCATATAACTTACAGCTGATTGCCATCTGTTTCATTTACTATTAAGATTCGGAAATACAGGGCGGAAAATTTAGATAAAATAAGGTAGGGACGGAAAGCTACAGGTCTTATGGATAAAGCTGGGCTGCCAGAACAATAGCCGAGTTACCTGATGAAAAGGTGGTTCGGTTTTTGTTTTAATTTTAGGGGCTAGACATGTTGAGTTGTGAATCATTCCTAAAAGGTCAAGATGTAC
>JAAXQI010000227.1 GCA_012974315.1 Desulfobacterales bacterium
TGCGAGTTGTTCCTTATATCAACATTTATGAAAAGGAGACTGGTATGACAAAATTGAGATGTATCGTATTAGCACTTATGCTGACCTTTATTTTTGCATATGCTGCATCTGCAGAAGATGCGTGTGTTGCATGTCATCAAAAAATTTCTCCAGGACAGGTTAAAGACTGGCAGGTTAGCAAACATAGCAAGGAAGATGTCACTTGCTCCACTTGTCATGGAGAAAAACACACCACAGCAGAAGATGCCAAACTTGCAACGATGCCTGATGAAAGCGTGTGTGGAGAGTGCCATGAACAACAATTTGAACAGTTTTCAAAAGGAAAGCACAACCATGGCTGGACTTCATTGAATGCCATGCCTGTGACCCATGTTGAACCGGACGAGTTAATGGAAGGCGGTAGGGGCTGCGGCGGTTGTCACAATATGGGAATAAAGTCAGAGGCACAGAAAAAAGAACAGCGGGAGAAGGGGTATCGTTACCAGACTAATTCCTGCGATGAATGTCACACTCGTCATAGTTTTTCCAAAAAAGAAGCTTTAAACCCAAGGGCGTGCCAGCAATGTCATATGGGCTATGACCATCCGCAATGGGAAATGTGGAGCAGTTCCAAGCATGGCACCCGTTATCTGACCCAGGAAGTTGGTGACCTGCCGGAAGGTGCAGCAGCTCCAAAATGTCAGGATTGCCATATGCCCGACGGCAATCACGAAAACAGGACTGCCTGGGGTTTTCTCGGGGTAAGATTACCATTGCCGGAAGATGCGCAATGGGCGGCTGACCAGGTAACTATTTTAAAAGCCCTTGGAGTTTTGAACCCGGAAACAGGTGAGCCAACGGCCAGGCTTGATGCTGTAAAAGCTGTTGATCTAGCCAGGCTGACTGAGGAAGCCTGGTCCACTGAAAGGGAGAAGATGATTAAAACCTGCAGCAAATGCCACTCTGGAACTTACGCCAGGGAACAGCTCAGCATGGGTGACAAAATCATGCAGAAAGCTGACAGGTTGATGGCTGATGCCATCCAGATAGTAGCCAATCTTTACAAGGACGGAATCATTAAAAAGCCTGCAGACTATGCTTTTGCATATCCTGATTTTCTCTATTTTATGAGAACAGGAGGTTCGAACATAGAACACATGTCCCATATCGATCAGGTCCTTTTTGAAATGTATATGAAACATCGTATGCGGACTTATCAGGCGTTCTTCCATGTTAATCCTGATTATGCTTACTGGTATGGCTGGGCGATGATGACTAAAGACCTCGGTGAAATAAAAGAACTTGCTCAAACAATGCGAGCAACTCATCAGAAATAAGCTTATAATATCATTTCTTATTCAGTTAACTTTATAAGCATATTTTATAGTTTTACTATTTATTCGGGCAGGGCCAGAAATGGCTCTGCCTTTTTATTTTGAAAGTCCAGGTGTTTTAGTGCATTTTCCATGCCTAACACATTGTGGCACTTGATTAATCCTACCCTCAATCATTATCTTTTACTTTGGACAGGGCATTTAAACCTCTCACAGTGAGGTTGCCATATACAGCATTGTGTACTTTTAGATTTTCTTAACCTTAATGCAAGTCAATCGAATGCTGGACAGGAAATTCAAAATATCGGTTAGTGCTATAATCGCTGCAATGCAGAGTTTCACTATATTGCCCGGTCAAGCAAATAACCTGTTCATTGAAGAGAAAAATTCTTGCAGAGAGATACTTTTAGCAGAGGCATTGGTGGAATATCCATTTGGCTGGTTTTATACTTTGGATGAGATAGAAGAAATTTATGAAGTTGAATATTATGAAAATAACAGATTAGAGAGTTTCATAAGACATGAAAATGGGAAATGCATAAATCAATGCAATAATGAACTGTCTGAAATTCCTGCACAATTTATTGAAACGACCTTAAAAATACTCCAACAAATCCTTGATAGAAAACTAACAAAATATTTATTTAGGCTGGATACTTTTCATGGTCATTTTTTTGTTACAGGCGAGCAATTTGAAAGAAAATACCTGAATCTCAACACAATGGAAATGATGATGAAGTTCGTAAATGATGACTCCTTAGGTGTCTTAATTCATTGTGCCGAACATCTGGCTTTAAGGAAGCCACCCCAAACAGGGGTTATTGATAAAGAGGCATACGAGTTGATAAAACTGCGAAATATTATTGGCTGGTATGATGGAGAATCTATTGAAGTTGTAACTGCTCCCAAAAACGAGTTGGTAGGTAGTGGAAAATCAAACACCGCCACAATTCCTCAAGGGTTCCGTGGAGTAGGCTCAATCACTTTCAAAGCTAATATTAATGGTGAGTTTAGTATTAAACATGCTGACCAAACCATAAGGTTAGATATAAGTCTATGTGACTATTACTACCATTAGACTTGATTCGATTGATAGCATAGTCAACATTGCCACTGGACATCTTGGCTCTACATGACCGGTGCGGCTGTTACTTGGATTGATCCAGGTGACCTTCACGGATAACCTTGAATTTTCCTGTTGTTGTATCAAGGTCGTAAATATTGAAATTAGTCCGCATGTCGATGCCCTCGTAGTGGGTGGCGAGGTTTATTGAGGCAGAGCCCTCCTCGCCGCTTTTTATACGGTGAAAAACAGCCCTGGGCCAGACAAACATGGCAGGGCCGTCATACAGGATCTTTCCGTTTTGCTCCAACCGTTCCGGCGTAATGACAAAGGATTCAATCCTGCCGTGAGCCTTGATATAGATATCCACATAACGAACACCCTGGAGGACCATCAGATTGTCATCCTGGTGGGGATGCATATACCAGGGTTCCTGTACATCACCAATAGGGCCTGGAGACACGGCTTTATGTTTATGGATAACCCTGTCAATTGCATCGATCTTCGGGATCAGGTTCTTGGGCAGGATATCAAAGGTAACCCCTTTTGTTTTCCGGAATGGTTGTAGGGCTAAGACTTTATAGAAGCCGGGGACCTCTGCTACGATAGCACTCTTTGTCATTTGTTCTGCTCCTTTTCTATTGCCGCTGAAGTTGCCAGGATCTCACCAAGTTGGGTGTCAAGGCAACACTCCACATCATGAATATGTATGGATTCCAGGCTGAGGGTCTTTATCTGTATCTTTGTCTCTGGTGGCAGGATGTCTTTAAACTTTTCTCCCGCCGCCCGTGCTACTTCGCGCACAGTATCCTCGGCAAACTGAGGGCACCTGTGGGCTTTTAAAACCAGTTCAGTTTCATCCGGACGTTTGAGAAGGTCCTGGGATACATGCAGGACTTCATCAAGTATATCTACCAGTACATTATAAGCAGGGAGTTGTATGTAATCCGGGGAGCTGACCGACAGTTCTGTTTTTGATCTCTGGGAATGGGTGGCCTGGGGCCAGGGATCATCAAAGCGATTGAAAAGGGCTTTGTTATAAGCAAGGGTACAGGGACAGGCAGTAAGATGATACACTGCCGCACTGACCTGCATTTCCCCCATGGTTTCATTTTCATTTTTTTCAAGCTCGACCGAGAAGCTTACCTCAATAGAGTCAATTGAGGTGAGTCTGCTGACAGGGGCGTGCTGGATGAACGGCATTTGACCTGTCAATTCAAGGGATACATGCTGTGCATTTTGAGTATCAAGAACATGGGAACCGAGCAACTTTCCATATTCAGACAGACTGCTGAACTGCTTATCATGTAAGGTTGTAATGGCCTGTTCAATCCTGGACATGTGAATACCGCGCCTGTTGGCAGGAAGGTTGACAAAAATCCTGGCAGTAAAGGGGAGGTGACCGCCCTTATTGCTGGCAAGACTCACCCAGACGGTTTTTCCCGAAATTCCTACCTTCTGTAATGGCATGGGAAAGGATGGGAACTCTTCCGGCACATCAACGCAGGTTTCCAGTACACGTCGGTGCTTTTCATCGGAAATGGAGGTGCTCAAATGATTTTCTCCTGGTTCATTGCAAGATACCAATCCTGTACAGTAGACCATTGGTCCATATTCGCAGCAGTCCATTCATGGAGCATGGTAAAATGATTGCGATGTGCCACAGTGGCCCTTGGTTCATTTTCCAGAATAGTAAATATATGGTTGATCATAGCAAGAAGTTTTTTCTTGTCACTTAAAAAACAGAGGCTTCCCCGGTGCAGCTTTCTTAAAGTTATGGGAGATGGCCCTGCATAGCCAAAAGGAAATTGTGCTGCCAGTTTGATAAAAAAGGTCCAGTCTTCGCCGCAGGTAATATTATCAAATCCGTTGACAGCCATAAAGGCTTTACGGCTGACAGCGAGGGCTGATGGGACCAGAAAGCACCAGCGCAATAATGGGTCAAAGCAATCTCCCTCAATCCCTTCACCCTTATCCGGTATGAGAAAGTCACTCCCCCCGATTTCGTCGTTGGTTTTTGTAGCCCCATAGGCAACCTGGAATCCACGTTTCAGGGTTTTCTGAAGTTTTTGAACATGGTTTTCGAGCCAGAGGTCGTCTGAATCAAGGAACATGAGTATGTCTCCGCTTGATGCTTCAACACCGGCATTGCGTGCAGGACCGGGACCCACGCCATTGCGTTTTACCAGGCGTATTTCCGGGAATATGGATTTGATTTCTGCCCGGGTATTATCTGTTGAGCCGTCATCAACAACTATTATATCCATGGGAGAATAATTCTGCAGCCTGATGCTTTCAATAGCTTCAAGCACCATATTGCAGCGGTTCCTGGTTGGGATAATGCAGCTGATGTTCATAAATCTTAATTTAACAGATCTGGCTGGTTATATGCTAGAGGGAAAAAGATGTGATACTGGGTTCTGGATGCTGAATGCTGGATAAAAACTAGGGGCAGAGGGCTCAAGGCTCAGGGCGCAGGGTAAGGACATGATACTGGATGCTGGATCATAAATCTTGAGATACTAGTTGGTGAGTGCTGGATAAAAATAAGTGTTGACTTTAAATCTCTTCAATTAAAATCTTAACCTTTAACAAGTCTTTTCCCTCATCATCCTGCCCCTCATAGCGCGCGCTGCTTCATAAGCCGGGGCCTCCTGGCTTGGATATTTATCTCTTGACAAGCCGGTGCAAGCATTCTAACCATTGTGCAAGCAACTAGGGAGGGTTGCAATACTCTATGCTGACCGATCATCTGATTCTAAATCTTCTTCTTATTCTGGCAGTTGCCTGGCCCGTGGGCGCGCTCTTTGTGCGAATGGGGCTCCCGGTCATGCTGGGCCAACTTGTAACAGGCCTGGTTCTGGGGCCGGCAGTGTTGAATCTTATCAGTCCTTCAGAAGGCATTACCTTTCTGGCAGACCTTGGGATATTTTTTGCCATGTTCTATGCCGGCATGGAAATGGATCCCAAAGAACTGGTTGAGCACATCTGGCCATCACTGGCCGTTGCAGTTGGTGGTTTTGTCCTGCCCTTTGTCATGGGTTTTTTCATGACGCGCGCATTTGGGGGCACCGTTTTTCAAGCTCTTTTTGTAGGTATCGGGCTTTCCATTACCGCCATTGCTGTTCAGGCTGTGATCCTTCAAGAGATGGACATACATAAGACTAAAATCGGTCATGTCATCATGGGAGCGGCCATTACGGATGATATTCTCTCCCTGGTTGGGCTTTCCGTATTGCTTGGCCTGGTTCAGACCGGAACAGTGGAGACTGTTGGCATCCTTGTCATCATTTTGAAGGTTGTTGTGTTCTTTGCATTTACCATCCTGGCCGGTCATTTTATTGTTCCATTTTTTACCAGGAAACTGGACGACTACAATGCCAAGGGATTTACCTTTGCCATGATCTCGGCTCTTGTTATGGCAGCAGCAGCAGAATTTGCAGGACTGCACACTGTCATCGGGGCTTTTCTGGCAGGCCAGTTTGTCCGCAAGGAGATAATGGATGAGAAAGTCTACAATGCCATAAGTGATAGAT
>JAAXQI010000088.1 GCA_012974315.1 Desulfobacterales bacterium
GCCATAAGCAATGGAGAAGTTGATGTTCTAGCAGAGTTGGTAGGGAAATTAATATTTAGTGCGGCATCTCCAGTTGATTATCCAGCTTTAGGTGACTGGGTTCTAGTCAATTATTATGATGAAAATACATTCGCAATAATTCACGAGGTCTTATCTCGTAAGTCTTTGTTAAAAAGAAAAACACCAGGTAAAAAAGTTGATTTCCAGCTGATAGCAGCCAATATCGATGTTGCATTCATCGTTCAATCTCTGAATGAAAATTTTAACCTCCGCCGTCTTGAACGTTACCTGGTAATGGTTAACGAGGGTAAAATCCAACCAATTGTCCTTCTGAGCAAGAGTGATCTGCTTGATAACAAAGATATAACGAACATAATAGATGATATACAAAAAATTATGCCAGGTTTACAAGTTGTACCCTTCAGTAATGAAAATGAATCTGGTGTGGATAGCTTAAAAGGGATCATGCAGTCAGGTCTAACATATTGCTTGCTGGGATCATCAGGAGTTGGCAAAACAACGTTAATAAATAACCTCATCGGTGAGTCAATATATAAAACCAAAACAGTCAGCAATAAAGAGAGTAAAGGGAGACATGCTACAACCCATAGGCAACTGATTAGACTGGATTCTGGGGCAATGATAGTAGACACGCCAGGCATGCGAGAGCTTGGCAATTTTTCGGTAGCAACAGGTCTTGATGAAACGTTTTCTGAAATAATCACCCTGTCGGAAAAATGCCATTTCAGCGATTGTACTCATGCTGGAGAAAAAGGATGTGCAGTTTTTGGTGCTGTTGAAAAAGGTCAATTATCTACTGAGCGATATCAAAATTATTTAAAAATGACCAAAGAGTCCAGCTACAATGAAATGTCATATTTGGAGAAAAGGAAAAAAGACAAGCAGTTTGGGAAGCTCATCAAGACCGTAATGAAACACAAAAACAGTCAAAAAAATACCTAACCAGGCGCTTCACTTGACTCCGAGAACGTCTGCGGCCTTGCGGTCATATTTTTAGGCGGCGCAAGTGAGCTCAAACATTATGTAGGAATAAAATATGGATGGATTTTTAGAGGCTGCAATTACAGAAGCGAGAAAAGGAGTGGCCGCGGGTGGTATACCTATTGGCTCGGTACTTGTTATTGATGGCCAAATTGTTGGTTGAGGTCACAACAAACGAGTGCAAAATGGAAGTGCAGTCCTGCACGCAGAAATGGATTGTCTAGAAAGTGCGGGCCGAATTACAGCAGCCGATTATCGTCGAGCAACACTGTACTCAACGTTATCTCCCTGTGATATGTGCAGCGGTGCAGTGCTACTCTATGGAATCCCAAAAGTGATTATTGGGGAGAACCGTACATTTTGTGGACCGGAGGATTATGTAAGGTCACGTGGTGTAGAAGTAGTGGTTATTGACAACCAGGAATGTCGGCAACTTATGGAAACATTTATCAAAAACAATCCTGAGTTATGGAACGAAGATATAGGTGTATAGCTTTTCACATAACAAATCGCTGAAAAACGACGCGCTGGAACAGCGCACTTCTTAGCTTAAACGTTAGGCTTTGAAATGTGCAGGACGGTATTGTACGTCAACTCTATTGAGTTGATAACCGAATCTAGAGAATCGAGCAGTAGCACATATGAAAGCGATCTTACATACAAAATACGGACCACCGGATGAGCTTCAACTCAAAGAAATTGACATACCTGTTCCCAGCGACAATGAGGTACTGATAAAAATTCACGCGACAACAGTAACATCCACGGACTGTAATGTTCGCAATTTCACATTTGTCCCTGGAATCTTCCAGCTCCCTGCGCGACTATTCATGTTTGGTGTATTCAAACCAAGAATAAATATACTTGGGATTGATCTGGCCGGAGTAATTGAGGCAGTTGGCAAAGATGTAAAACGATTCAAAGAAGGCGACCAGGTTTTTGGAACACCCGGGATGACTTTTGGGGCCCATGCCGAGTATACATGCGTACCGGAAGATGCGGTGTTGACGATAAAACCGGCCAACATGGCCTGGGAGGAAGCAGCCCCTATTTTTTTGGGAGCGAGTACCGCCTTATTTTACCTTCGAGATAAGGGGAATATACAGGCCGGACATAAAATACTTATTTATGGTGCTTCTGGAGCTATAGGCACCTATGCGGTACAGCTTGCAAAATACTTTGGGGCAGAAGTTACCGGGGTATGCAGCACCACGAATTTAGAAATGGTGAAATCCCTGGGAGCTGATAAGGTCATTGATTACACGCAAGAGGACTATACCAGAAGTGGTGAGACCTATGATCTTATCCTTGATACAGTAGGAAAGACTTCGTTTTCCCGCTGCAGGAAATCCCTGAAGCAAAAGGGGGTTTTTCTTCCAGTGGTAATGGATCTGACAGAGCTTGTTCAAATACTATGGACCTCAATGACAGACGGCAAGAAAGTTAAGGGCGGGGTAGCGGGCGAAAGTGTAGAGGATCTGAATTTCTTCAAAGAACTTATTGAAGCTGAAAAACTAAAACCGGTTATAGACAGGTGCTATCCGCTGGAAAAGACAGCAGAAGCTTTCCGATATGTTGAGAAAGGACACAAAAAGGGAAATGTAGTCATAACTGTGGACCAAAAATAACAAATGATAATATGACGCCACGTCGCTTAAAAAAGTATTCTATCCCTTCAAAGCATACGAAAGACGATTCCGAATCAGTTCTCATGAAAGCTTCTTTTGATCACAAGGAAGGCAGGCTTGCTGAAGCGGAAAAAGGCTACCTGGAAGTATTGAGAAGAAAGCCTGATTGGGGACAGGTGCTTAATGCACTTGGAACGGTATTCCTGGACCAGTCCCGGCCGGATAAGGCCAGAAAAGTTTTTGAAAAAGCAGCCAACCTTAGACCTCCAAATTTTCCAGCATGCTATAACCTGGCCAGGCTGAAGCAACGGGATAACGACCACAAGGGTGCCATAAGTATTTACAGGGCCATGTTGGAAAAGCAGCCTGGTCTTGGTGAAGCATGGAATAATTTGGGTGTCGCATACAGGGAAATCGGGGACCAGGATGAAGCCATATCCTGTTTTCAAAAGGCAGTGGTATTCGCTCCTGACATGGCAGAGGCATGGAACAACCTTGGCGTGGCACAGGACGAGTTTAATATGATTGAAAACGCTTCAAAATCGTACAGAAAGGCCATTGAGATACGGTCAGATTATACATCCGCCCACTTCAACCTCGGGATTTCTCTTCAAAAGCTCAGGCGATTCAAGGAAGCCAGGGAACATTACAAAAAGGTGCTTGAAACCAGGCCGGATGATGAGGCGGCAAAATTCATGCTCCAAAGCATGGGGACATCGGCAACACCTGATGCCGCCCCGGTGGAACACGTACGCAGGATCTTTGACCGGTGTGCCGGAACTTTTGAAAGAATCCTGGTTAAAGACCTGGAATACAAGACTCCTGAACTCCTGTTTGACCTTGTGCGCCCATATTTGACTGAAGAAATGAATGTTCTGGATCTTGGCTGTGGTACTGGCCTGGGCGCTCAACTCTACCGTCCGTTTGCGAAAAAACTGACAGGCGTCGATGTATCGTCAAAGATGCTCGAAAAGGCAGCAGAGAAGAAAATCTACAACTGGCTCGAGGTTTTTGACATACTTCAAGACTGGCCCTTTCCCCAAAAATTTGATCTTATATATAGCTCTGACGTTTTTGTATATTTCGGGAATCTGGATACGATCATCAGGTCAGCATCTTCAAATCTTGTTTGCGGAGGGATCATTGCTTTTTCAGTTGAAAGACTGGAAGACAACGACATGGGGTACCGGCTCTTTCCCAACGGTCGCTATGCACACTCACGGACATATATCCAGGATTGCCTGATGCGTCATGGATTACAATTAATAAAGGAAACCAAATCAGATATCAGGAAACAGTCAGGAAATCCGGTCAAGGGATTATTAATTGTAGCAAAAAAGGAGGTGTGCAGGGTCGCATCTTGAGGAAAAATCGACCTGACCATGTGCACTTGAATTTAAACGTTAACCTACCTCAGGAAAAACAAATGAAATACCTTTGGTTAATACTATTTTTTTCAGTTTTGGTTTGGTCTGGAATAAATCCAAAAGATCAACTCACATGGTTTCTGGAAGTATTTCCTGCTTTAATTGGAATAATCATTCTGGGAGCAACATTTAACAATTTTCGCCTGACAAAACTTGCATATGCCCTAATACTGGTACACTGTATTATTCTGATGATTGGTGGGCACTACACATATGCAGAAGTGCCCTTGTTTGATTGGATAAAAAACTACTTCGATCTTGCAAGAAACAATTACGACAAGTTGGGTCACCTGGCACAAGGTTTTATTCCCGCCATAATTGCCCGGGAAATTTTAATTCGTAAAAAAATTGTACTCAAACCTAAATGGTTGAGTTTCATTGTCGTATCCATTTGCCTGTCCATCAGCGCCTTTTATGAGCTTATTGAGTGGTGGGTTGCCGAATTGTCCGGTGAATCAGCAGAAGCATTTCTCGGCACGCAAGGTTATATATGGGATACACAATCTGATATGGCATTAGCATTACTGGGTGCTGTTTTAGCTCTAATTATGCTTTCGAAAATTCATGACAAACAAATAAAAGATATTGCATTGTAGTTTGCAATCTTAATTGTACCAGAGGCAATAAGTCAGAATCACCAAAAGAAAACCCCCTGGCATAATTCTACAGCCCGGGGGTTTTTACATTTCTTATTCATCGTAGTCAGCTATTCGGTGGTCACCGAATCAAAGAAACCGGTAACCTTCTCCTGGTGATCAGATTCCATGTGGGCCATTGCCGCCCTGGGATGCTGATTGAGCACGCCGGTGACCATGTAAGGCACCGAATATCCCCAATCAATTTTCTTGGCCCATGGAAAGATATCTTCTTCAATGCACTTGATGATGGGGCGCACTTTAAATTTGGGATTTTTAAGAAAGGAAAGCAGCAGCTCCAGCGGGCAATTGCCCGCTCCCCGGCCGATGCCGTAAAGAGTTGCATCCAGGAAATTGACACCGTTTATAATGGCAGAAATAGTATTTGCAAAGGCAAGCTGCTGATTATTATGACAATAGATGCCAATTGTTTTGTCGGGCATCCTTTCAAAATACTTGGCACCCAGGGTATCAATGTGTTCGGAATAAAAGGCGCCGAAGGAATCCACCAGGTATATGATCGGCACCTTGCTCTTATTCAAATCCTCCAGGGCCTCGTTGAGATCCCGTAGACCTACGGTTGAGACGGCCATCAGATTGATGGTGGTCTCATAGCCTTTTTCAATGCAATGGTGGGCCAGGGCAATGGCCTTGTCTATCTGGTGGACATAACAGGCTACCCGTACCATATCCAGTGAACTTTCGGACTTCGGCGGAATGTCGTCGTATTCGATGCGACCGATATCAGCCATGGCCGAGAGCTTTATTTTCTTTTCAGTATCGCCAATTATGCGCTGCAGGTCTTCCTCGGCGCAAAAGCGCCAGGGGCCGTATTCATCCCGGCTGAAGGCACTTTCCGAACTCAGGTAGCCGATCTCCATGTAATCAACTCCCGCCTCACTGAGGGCATGATATACATTTCTGACAAACTGATCTTCAAACTGCCATTTATTCATTAAGCCACCGTCACGGACGGTGCAGTCAATCACCTTGATCTGCGGCCTGTACATATTGGGCTCTCCTGTTGGTTCACTGTTTATTGGTTTTGTTTAATGAAAAACAGACTGACTAGGAAATATGGGAAGTAATGTCAAGTAAAATCTGGCAGAAACAAAGTGATAGTTCTGATTTGATCAGAAAATCAAGCATTCTAGGGGATGGTACTCCATACTTAATTATGGACTGTCGTCACATTACGAGTTAGTG
>JAAXQI010000090.1 GCA_012974315.1 Desulfobacterales bacterium
GCCCGGTGGTGTGGGAGATGGCGGGGGTGACCCCGCCGCCTACCCGATCCTTCAATAGTTTATGATGATTGCATGAAAAGTTTGTAAAATTTACGGATTTAGAGCATTAACTATTTATATCAGATGGTGCAAAGAGATTTGTGATCATCGACGGGATATGCTAAAAATATGGCATGGGTATATCAGGAAAGAAGACAATGGGCACCACTTACAGTGTGGCGCAACTCAAGGAGCTGATTGCAGAGAAGCTTGGCCCAGGTTTTGTGCCCCCGCGTTTCAAGATCATTACCGACACCTCCGATTTTTTCCAGGTGGATTATAATGATGTGTGCTTGTTGGACGAAATCCCTTATCTGATGTTGAATTACACGCGTGAGGGGCGCTTCGGTTTGGATGACGAACCGAAGTACTGGGTCAGAAAGGGTGTTGATCTGTTGAGCGGCAGCCGCAAGATAATTAAACTTGTGTTTCATGAAGAGATTGAAGCCAGGATAGGGGACATTGTCTTTAAATGCGTTCGCAGTCCAGGTAAGGAGGCGGAGATCCTCAAGGTTGTAAGGGGACATCCTAATTTCATGCAGGGGATAGCCGTTCTGGATGAGGCCGACAATATCATCAGGATATTAGATAATATCCTGGGGAAACAGCTGGACCAAATCGTTAACAAGCTCAATGAAAATCATGAGGAGTATTTCTTTCAGCACCTGCCCGGGCTTCTGAAAATATTTACCGGGTTGGTCGAGGCTATCGGGTTCCTTCATGACCACGGTCATAAACACGGTGACATCAGGCGCGACCACATCCTGCATGACCGGGAAAATGATTGCTATCGCTGGATTGATTTCGATTATGATTATATGCACATGGCCAGCATGTTCGGTTATGATCTGTTCGGCCTGGGCAACATTCTTATTTTTCTGGTCGGCGGTGGTGATCTCACCATCCAGCAGCTGACTGCTGAAAAAGCGCCTGCTCTGCAGAACCTGACTGCGGATGATATGAACATAATATTCAACAACCGGGTGGCAAATATTAAAAAAATCTATCCTTATGTCCCGGATGCTTTAAATTATATCCTTCTGCACTTTTCAAATGGTGCCAATCTGTATTATGAAAATACTGTACAGTTGCTTGAAGATCTTGGAGATGTACAAATCAACGCATGAAATTTTGCTTTTATTAAAGAGGGTAGAATCATGAGTATAGATCATACAAAGTGCGATATTACGGGCATGGTTGAAAGGCATATTATGATTGCTGCTGACAGCTCTGATAATGCAAGAAGGGCGGTGCTTTTTGTGGGGGATTTTTTTGGTTGTTACGAAGGGTTTCAGGTGACTTTGCTGCATATAATTCTCGAACCTGAAGCTACTTTTTTCCGCGGTAAAGATGAACGTCAAAAGTGGCTTGCCGACCAGCGGGGGGAATCGAGAAAGTTCATGGAGGAATACAGAAATATTCTTGTTGATGCCGGTTTTCCTGAAGATAAAGTAAATGTGCGTATTGACACAATGCGTGCACCTTCAGTGGCTGACTGCATTATCAAGGAGCAGGATGAAATGAAATGCTGCACCATCGTTATCGGCAGGCGTGGTATTTCAAAAAAAGAGGAGTTTATTTTTGGCTCCACTTCAAACAAGATAATTCATGAAGCCAGGAAATGTGCTGTTCTGGTGATCGAATAAATTGCCGAGAAAATAATATAATACTCACCTAATTAAGGAAAAATAATACATGAAAGAATTAACAGTCGGCCTTGCTGAAAGGTCTTATCCCATAATCATCAGGCAAGGTTTACTCGATGAAATCGGTAATGAGTTGCATAGAAATCCATTTGCCAAGCGTTACGGTATAATAGCTGATGATCAAGTGGTTGCTTTATTTGGTGAGAGGTTGCTTGCATCATTGAAAAACAATGGAATTGAGGCTGAGATTATAACCTTTGCCCATGGAGAGGAAAGTAAGAATCTTGCCACTGTTGCAGAGTTGTCCAGCAAACTTGCCCGTTTAGGTTTTGATCGCAAGGATGGGCTTCTTGCTTTAGGAGGTGGAGTCACAGGCGATATCACAGGATTTGTTGCCGCGTGTTATATGCGTTCCATCCCATTTGCCCAGATACCCACAACCATGCTGGCTCAGGTAGACAGTTCTGTTGGCGGCAAGACAGGAGTTGATATTCCTGAAGGTAAAAACATGGTCGGGGCCTTTTACCAGCCCAAAGCAGTGTATATTGACAGCAAGGTCCTGCAGCAATTACCTGAAAGTGAACTCTTAAGCGGTCTTGCTGAAGTCATTAAGTATGGTGTTATTTATGATCGCGATTTTTTTCAATTCCTTGAAAGGAATTTAAAAAATATTCTTGCCCTGGATTTGCAGGTTTTGGAAGATGTTATTGCCTGGTGCTGCAAAATCAAGACTGCTATTGTTGAGGCTGATGAGAAAGAATCTGACTTCAGGCGTATTCTCAATTACGGGCATACCATCGGCCATGCGGTTGAAGCTGCCTCTGGGTATAAGCTGGCCCATGGTTTAGCTGTTGCCATGGGTATGGTTGCTGTATCAGAGCTTGCCGTTTTAAAAGGAATCCTGGATTCCAGGGAAAAAGAACGTATAGAAAGGTTGATCCATGATTTCGGTTTACCTGTTTCCATTCCGCCTGAATATGATCGTGCCAGGATTCAGGAGTATTTACTGGCAGACAAGAAAGCCATAGGCGGAAAGTTGTTTTTTGTTTTTCCAACGAAGATAGGCAAGGTAATGATAACAGATGATGTTGAGGCAGAATTGATTCTAAAGGTTTTATAGGGTGAAAGTCATTCTTGTTGGCGCCATGACAATCTGTGGCAGGATAAGTCCTGTAGGGCATGGCAGCTTGTTGGACCGGCGCAGATTGGAAGAAATAAGGGATAAAACCCATGCAAGCATTATGGGCGCCAATACCTTGCGCTTGGAAAATCCGGAAATGCGCGGCACAAACGGCACCCTCCCACCAGATCGTATCAGGTCCATTATTACCCAAAGCGGTTCAATTCCCACAGCAGGTAAAAAGTTGTTCAAGCATGGTCCCAAACCTGTAGTGTTTACTGCAAAAGAAAATATCTTTGCAGTTCAGGGTAAGTTAAAGGACACGGCCCAGGTAATCTCTCTGCCTGAAGGAGAACACGGTCTGTCCCTGCAGGCAGCTATTGATTTCTTAGCCGAAAAGGGAGTGGAATCCCTATTGATAGAAGGCGGTGCGCAACTCAACTATTCTGCCCTGGCCCAGGGGTTAGTTGATGAAATCCTGCTGACCATTATGCCGTTTATTTCGGGAGAACAGAATGGGCCTGCTTTTGCTGATGGTCCGGAATGCCTCGGTGATCCGTTTCTGAAATTTGAGCTGCTTTCCTGTGAACCGGTTTCAACCGGAGAGCTGTTTTTGCATTACCGGAGCAAAAGAACCGAAGCATAATAGAGGCACAGAGCACAAGGCACAAGGGAAAAGGCACAGAGGCATAAATGCCTTTGTTCCTCTTTTTTTTACCAATAAACGAGGCTCTATCATGGAGAAAATGGAACTTGCGATCATGTTTTCAGGCGGGACCGATTCCCTTGCCGTTTATGCCCTTGCATCATTGGGACACCATCCTGGTCTGCCACGTCCCAAACACATCCATCTGCTACATATGTTGAACGGCATGAGCCGGTTTCATGATTTCCCCCGCAAGCGTTTTGAGGCTGCCCAAAAAATCCTGGCTAAACAGGTACCCCTGGCGGAGATGCATTCTTCGGTAAGTGCGGTGAAGTTGCCCGAGGCTTTGATGGTCGAACTCGACATGGGACGGCTGTTTCAGGGTTTGTGGCTCGACCGTTATGAAGAACTGATGCCGCGCTATAATGGCAAGAATCTCGTCTGTGTTGCTTGTAAGGTTGCCATGCACACCAGGGCAATCATTTATTGTATTGAAAACTTTATTCCACACCTTGTCACCGGTTATGCCAAAAGACAGGAGTATTATCCAGAACAGACCCCTGTCTTTATGGAAAAGATTGCGGATTTTTCCAGTTCGTTTGGAGTTCGTACGCATTTCCCGCTCTATGAAGACCTCGAGGATGAAATGGTCACCCGGCAGGTGCTGGAAGATTTCGGCCTGCCTTCAACCGGGGGAGGGGAGCGCAAATGCCTTTTCTGCCAGACCCTGACAACCGCTACTGAAAAAGAGATCGGGCAGTACCTGGATGATATGCTGCCACTGGTGAATAAATATATTGAACTGCGTCAGGCCGGCAGGATTAAAGAGGCGGCTAATTGTTTTCCGCCAGGCAATACAATGAGAATCAAGGAAAGCCAGGACAAGAGAAAAGCCAATTAGCTTGTTGCGCCAGGATGTCTTGATTCGAGGAGTAAACATGTCCAATGGACATGTTTACCTTTTAGGAACCACTCATGAGTCACGATTGATAGCAGAAATCACAAATCGATAATGCCCTGCATATGAAATGAAGAATCCCCGATAAAACAGGGGCAATGGATAGGTCTTTTCTACTTGACAGTGTCAGACATATCAGCAGACATCTTGACTTTTAGCTGCCTGCAAAATTGAAACAACTAAGCCCACCAGAGATATATTCTCTAGTGGGCTTTTGTTGACACAAAACATGTGTGAGGTTTATTTGAATTTCAGCGTCAGCACTTCGTCATGATACAGGTGGTTGATCTGACTGTTATCAAAGACTGAAATTCCGAAGTTGTAGGTTTTACTCAAGTCGTCAAACTGAACATCCTGAATATTGGCCTTTTCACCGGTGGTAACAAGCTGTCTGCGAATCTCTACGGTCCAGATACCCTTGTCCCACTTGCCGCGCATTTCAATATCAGCACGAGGCCCCTGGAAGGGACTGATGATGATCCCCGGCACCACATCACCAGGCTCGAAGATGTCAACGAAGGGGGTCTTCAGGCTGGGCAGCACATAGTACTTGGCGGCCCCGCTGGGAGGGAAGTTCATGTAGGCAGGGTGGGTCTTATCTTTGTTGACGTTATTCGTGTAGCCGCCGCCGGTTTTGACATCCCCTTTTCGGCCCCAACCCTTGTTGGTTTTACCGTCACTGGTACTGTCCACGAACTGGTCGTCGGCCTGTCCCAGGGGGGTGGTCCGCACATTCTTGACGTGCCACATGTCAATGGTCTCGCCAGGGTTATCGGTGTACTTGCGCCCTGCCGAGGTGTCGCCTTCAATGTCCATGTGGCAGGCGATCGCGCAGCCATCACTGGCGAAGCCCTTGGTATTGATGTCCCAGAATATACCAACTTTGTCTTCGTAGTAGGTATTGTCGTGGCCGGTGCTGTCCTTTTTCTTCATTTGCTTCCATGTGCTATCTTGCTGTTTGATCCATGGGAACCGTGCCAGGCTCTCGGTGGGATCGTTGTACTGGAGCAGAAAGTAAATGTACTCATCGTCATAAAGTGACTTAATGGTTACGGTAGTCTCTTGCATCCCGTCATAACCATTGCTCGGTTCATAGGGGAGGTTGTCAAGAGTCACCTTCAGTGGTGAGGCCTTCTGCCAGGCATTATCAACCACACCTGAGAGCAAAATTGGCTTGTCCGTTTTGACGCTGGTTAGGGTTGTGGCAGCCTGCGCTGCAACCCCGATGAAGAGTAGGCCGGTAATCATGCCCACGGTACGAATTAGATAACTTGGTCTCATGATATTCTCCTTACAGAGGGTTAGGGTGATAAGAAACTGTTTTTTTCTGGTTTTGAGAAAATGGAAATAATACCCAAAACCATCTTTAAAGTTTTATGGTCTTTCCATTATTCAAGACTCATGCTGAATTGTACGGCTAGAAATGTATTTATGTCACCAAACACAAAAACCTCCAATTATAGCAAAAGATAGAAACGAAA
>JAAXQI010000107.1 GCA_012974315.1 Desulfobacterales bacterium
GTTTGTAACATGTTTTTTGGTCTTTTTATTCATCACTTTTTTCATTTCCTGCCTGGACAAAACAGAATTGCCTGCTTTAAGCACATAAACAATACAGTCATTGCAAATGTTATTGGCCTTCCGGTAATCATCTGCTTCATTGGCAATTTCCCAACAAGGTTTTTCCGGATTTTTTTTAGCTGGACAAGCGTCTGGATTTTCGCACTGCATAATTTCCCAACAGAACACACCGCTTCGAGACCCCATGAACAATCTCCTCATTGAAAATGACAGCCAAACGATTTTTGTGAGGTATATATTTCATCCATAAAATTTTTGGCGACTTTTCTATGGATTTATATTAGTTACCACCTCCTTGTCTTGCCTCACGCTTGCATTTTCCTCTATAAAAACATTACCCTTTCTGCAAGTAGGTATAAATACCTACTTGTCATATCATATTACTTGTGAACAATAAGGTCAAGCCCACTTGTATTTTTTTTTGAAGTAGGTGTTGAATTAATTTGGCAAGGCTTAGAGATAGGGTGAAAACAGGCGGAAAAACCTGTTGCGCAGCTTTACAAGAATGTGCCTTGAAAGAATTTCCTCCAGGGTCAGTTCCCTGGCAGCGGATCTTTTTTCCTGCAGAATTGTTTCCACTTCTGCCGCCAACTGCACATCATAAAATTCCATGTTGAACTCAAAATTAAGCGCCAGGCTCCGCGAGTCCCAGTTGGCTGAACCTAACAGCACCCACGAATGATCCACCACCATTATCTTGGAATGGTCAAAAGGCGGCGGAGACATGAATATCCTGCATCCTTGCTGCAGCAGTTCTTCCAATCCTGCATCTGAAGCCCATTTCACCATCCTGAGATTGGAGTTGGCGGGCAGGAGTATCTCCACCTCCAGACCACGGAGTGCGGCAATACGCAGGGCGGATACCAGCTCAGTATCGGGCAGAAAATATGGGGTAATGATACGGATTGATGTTTGGGCTGTCGCGATTGCCGCCAGTATGACCATGCGCAGCTTATCGAAATCTTCATCCGGCCCATCTGATATACCACGCCCCACGCCACTTCCCTGGGGATCAAGGTGGGGATACCATTTTCCACCTGTTAAAACCTCCCGGGTAGTAAACGACCAGTCTTCGGCAAAGGAGCGCTGCATTTCCGCCACCACCGGTCCCTCAATTTGAAAATGGAGGTCCTGGACCGGATGGGACGGGTTGTCCGCAAGACAGTTGCCATCCCTGATGTTCATGCCGCCTGTAAAACCTACCCTGCCATCTATCACCAGGGTTTTACGATGATTGCGCAGGTTGAAATACTGAAAACGCCAGGGCAGAATTGTCCGCATAAACTCGGCCGCATCAATACCATCCTTGCGCAGCTCCCTGGTTATAGGCGGGAATGAATAGCGCACTCCAACCCCGTCTATAAGCACCTTGACATCCAAACCCCGCTTGCTGGCATCACGAAGTGCAGCCTTGAACCTGCTACCCCACGAATCATTGTCAAAAATATAGCTGCAAAACGTAATGGAATGCTGTGCCTCCGCTATGCAGGAAAGCATGCACGGAAAAGCCTGGTCGCCATTAACCAGTGGCGTAACCTTGTTGCCTTGGATCAATGGCTGACGGGTCAACTTTTCCGTCATCCGGCTCAACTGCACCAGGCCGTTTTTTTTCATACTGCCCGACAACTGTTCAATAAAGGAAGGGGGCACTGCGGCCTCCTTATCTGGCAGGGTCACCATCTGCTTATCGGCTAAACGGAGTCGGGCACGCCGTTCTATTCGATTCACCCCGAACATCCAGTACAGGCAGACCCCCAGAACCGGTGCGAACCAGACAAGACCAAGCCAGCCTGCTGCGGCCCTGGTATTCTGCTTTTGCAGAAGAATATGCACAGCGGTGGCAAGGATGACACAAAAGGCAACCAGTGTTACCAGGTACGGCCAGGTTGTATATAACAGGTCAGTACTATTCATGAATCAGTTCTGGTTCCACGTAAATGACAGAATTCTTTTCTCCTAAGCGTTGCCATAAGTCAGGCGAATATGAAGAATATAGAAAAAATCTCGCTCATTCAACAACTTAATGCAGTATACTTATTATTAATACTCTATTACCTTGTGCTGAGATGAATTTTTTCAAAGAACTCACCATAAGTACATTCTTTCCTGTGTGCTATAACCTGCTGCCTCACTATACAGCTGAGGGACAGAAGCATGACTCCCTGATGAATTGTGTGGAGGAAGCATTGGATGATGGACGCATTCACACCTTTTTCCTTTCAGATCACCCTAGACATCCCCAGGAAATATCATCACTACAACTGGCAGAGGATATTCTTGCTGCCGGGGGTGAACCCCTTATTTCTCTGGCATTAACCTTTTACGATAGAAACGCTGTTATAAAAAAGCTGCAGCAATATTGCCAAATGGGTGTCCGGCAGTTCCTGTTTGTCTCGGGTGAGTACCCGGCAATGCCTGATAATAAGCAGGCAAAACCTGTTTTTGATCTTGACTGTGTGCAGCTGCTCATGCTGCTGGATGAGTTGGGTATTTCTGCTGGCCTGAAAAAACACCTTGAGTCCCCAAATGTTACTGATGAGGCTTCAAATATTGTCAAAGGGTGTGCTGTTTCGCCTTTCAAATCACTTGAGAGCGAACAGGTATGGCAATATGAAAAACTCAAACGAAAAATCGCAGTGGGCGCTGATTTTGTTATTACACAACTGGGATATGACATTCGCAAGTTTGATGAGTTGGTACGTTTTTGCGCCCTGCAAAATATTTCTGTCCCCCTTGTGGCAAATATTTTTATTACAGACCAACACGCCGCGCAACTGATCCAAAAAAGAAACATCCCTGGTGTCAAGATGCCGGACCGGTTGCTGCACACTCTGGCCCAGGCAGAAAATGATCCTCAACAAGCAAAAGAGAAGCAGTTCACCCGGACTGCTCAAACATTGGCTGTGTTAAAGGGACTGGGTTACCATGGGACTCTCATCGGGGGGAGTTCCTCCGACTTTTCAGCAGTAAAACAGGTCCTGGATGAAGCAGAGGGGCTTCAGTCCGACTGGCAGAGCTTTCTGAATGACCTGAATTATTCCGATTCTGCTTTTTATTATTTTCAAAAAGATTCTCACCTTGGGCTCAACAACAATCAGCCGTCCCCGGTGGCGCCAAAACATTTTCCCTACCCCATGTACTCCTTCAGCTACTTTGTTGACTGGATGATTTATCTCCCCCGGGGGCCTCTTTTTAAGATGACTGGACACTTTTGCCGTTTCTGCAATGGCCGCAAATTCTGGCATTCATCCATTTGGCTTCTGGAATTCCTCTCCAAGGGTATACTTTACGGTTGTAATATGTGTGGGGACTGTGTGCTTTATGCCTGCGGATTTCTCTGTTACCAGTCAGGATGCCCAAAGAAAATGGCTAACGGCCCCTGCGGCGGCAGTATAAATGGATATTGCGAAGTTTTCCCGGATAAAAAACTCTGCTACTGGGTAAGGGTTTACAAGCACATGAAAGGCGCCTCACAGCACGTTACCTTTATCGCCCCACCTCTCCCTGCTAGAGACACTGCGTTTAACAAAACGTCCTCATGGATTAATTTCTTTCTGGGCAAAGACCATCGTAAGATAACATTTCCCATTATTAACAGCACGCCCCCAACATGCCTGATTCCTCTTTCTCAAAAGCCTCAACGGTCGGGCAGGCTGTCATCACTTCGCAGAGACGATCATCCATCTCTGTCATTACGATATGCAGTTCTTCAATCTGAGGGAGCAACCTGTATTTATCGATAGACGCCATCCTGTCTATTTTTCCGGAAAGTTCATGGAGCTTATTGCTCCAGACCTCCAGTTCCTCACCAACATTTGCACAATAGTTTCTGCTTGCCATGATAAACCTCCTGTCAGCAATTGCCGACTTAATATTTTTTTTATACACCAGGCAGCAAACATCTCCAGCTGTCAGAGTCGCATTTTTCTTTAATATTAGAATATAAGAATAATTCTCATATTAGCAATAAAAGCGACTTTTTACATGCTTATGCTTAAAGTGCACTTTTGGATAGTTTCCCCTCCCAATCACTCCCATAACCTGTTACTTTGACTATCAATATCAGATGTTAGCAGTTAACAGTTAACAGCAAATCTCGTTAAACAGTCTGCATCTGTCAGGATTCAAGCAGTGAATTTAAACACTCTACTTTCTATTCCATTAATGCACTCAAGGCTATGCTATGGCTGATGATCCAACTGTTGAGATACTGAAAAAACGTCTGCAGGAGCTTGAAAAGAAACTTCTGGAATCCCAAGAAACAGCCACCGGACTTCAGCACCAGATTGATCTCCTCAGGGCAATCTACAGCAACACAAACTCACCTATTTATCTTAAAAAAGCTGATTTTTCATATCTCTTTATCAACCAGCAGTTTGAATTACTGTCAGGTACGACCAATGAAATGATACAGGGCAAAAATGATTATGAGGTTTTTCCAAAAACCATAGCAGACCTGTTCCGCGATCAGGACGAGGAGGTGCTCAAACGTAAAGAAATGGTGGAATTTGAAGAAACTGTTTCTTTGCCGGCCGGAGATTTGAGCTTTATTACTTCAAAGTTCCCCGTATTTGATAAAGACGGCAATATTGAAGCTGTGGGGGGAATATGTACGGATATAACTACTCTGAAAAAAACCACACAATCCCTGAGTGAAAGCGAGAACAAGCTGAAAAATCTGTTTGATTCATGCCAATCGGGAATAATGAGCTACCGTCTCGAAAATGATGGGAGGCTGGTTTTTACTGGCTCCAATCGGGCTGCCAGCGAAATTCTCGGATTAGACTGCGCTCAGTTTATTGGCAAGACCATTGAAGAGGCCTTTCCTCCACTTGCAAAAACCGAGGTGCCTGACCGTTATCGCCAGGCCTGTCTGCACGGAACACCCTGGCAGGCTGAACAGCTTAACTATGAGGATGAACAAATTAAAGGCGCCTATGAGGTGAACGCCTTCCAGACCGCTCCAGGGATGATGGCAACCATGTTCCGCGATATCACGGCCCGCAAACAGGCAGAGGAACAACTGCGCCTGAGCGAGGAGCGCTTCAGAACCTTAGTCGGAAATATTCCTGCGGGAGTTACCTTAATCGATGCCAACATGGCAGTTCGAGCCATGAACAGGCAGATGCAGCAATGGTTTCCCAATGTTGATACGAATAAAAACCCAATCTGCCATAAGGCGTTCAATAATCCACCGAAAGACGAATGCTGCACTTACTGTCCAGTGGTGAAGACGCTGGCTGACGGTAAAATTCACGAAACCGTAACCGATACGCCAACCGAAAGCGGTCTCAAGCATTATCGTATTGTTGCCGCTCCTATAAAAGATAGTGAGGGCAATGTTACACGCGTCATAGAAATTGTGGAAGACATCACCGAGCGTTTGGACATGGAAGAAGAACTACAGCGCTCGAAAAAAATTGAATCAATCGGAGTTCTTGCCGGCGGAATTGCCCATGACTTCAATAATCTTCTCACCTCCATTATGGGCAATATTTCCCTGGCAAAACGTTTTATCGAAACTGACAGTAAAGCCTATGAAAGAATTACTGCAACGGAAAAAGCAACCCTCCGGGCCCAGGATTTAACGTATCAGCTGTTAACATTCTCCAGGGGTGGAGCCCCCCTGCTGAAATCAATCTCCATCAAGGATTTGGTCCATGATGCAATCAGCTTTGTTTTAAGCGGGACCAATATCAGCTATAGCTTCTCCGCTGATTCAGACCTGTGGCCTGCTAGTGCCGAAGGAGGGCAGATCGGTCAGGTTATACAGAATATTATTACCAATGCCATTGAGGTGATGCCACTCGGAGGAAAACTCGATGTGGCAATTGTAAACAAAGAGGTTGCCGAACTAAATGGCCTGCATTTACCCCCTGGTAGATATATTAAGATTACAATCCAGGATCAGGGGCCCGGCATTGCCAAAGAACATCAGAAAAAGATATTTGATCCGTTTTATTCGACCAAGAGTAGCGGCAGTGGCCTGGGCCTGGCCATCTGTTACTCCATCATCAAAAAACATAAGGGATTGATCGCCTTTGATACTGCTAAAGACTCCGGGACATGTTTTTATATCTATCTGCCGGCATCTGAAAAATTACCAGATCCCAGTATAAGTAAAAAAAAGGATGTGGTCCACGGCAAAGGCAGAATTCTTATTATGGATGATAATGATTCTGTCCTGGAAACTGTTTCACAGATGCTCTGTCATATAGGGTATCAGGTCGAATTAGCAAAGGATGGAATTGAGGCTGTCCATTATTACCGGAAGGCGATGGAAGCGGAACAGACATATGATGCCGTAATATTAGATTTAACAGTACCTGGTGGTATGGGCGGCAGAGAGGCAATGCAAAACATTATGGAACTGGATCCCCATGCCAAAGGAATTGTCTCAAGCGGGTACTCCAATGACCCTGTTATGACGGAACATGAAAAGTACGGTTTTTCAGGAATGGTTAAAAAACCTTATAAGCTTGGGGAGCTCAGCAGGACAGTTTATGAGGTGATTCACACCAAAAAAGACGTCTGATACCTGTTTTTTATAAATAATCTGCACGGATATTCCTTTGACACTCCTCTCTTCCTGTCATTGATCTGCATCTGGATTAAACTTTACCGGGCTTTCCCCGGAAGGCACTCAATTCATAAAAATGTTAATTAACCGCTACGAATTGGGGAATGGCTCATCCTATGATTGACAATAAAGACCAATAGTTATTCCCTGGCCAACCTCTCCGACATTTCCCTTGACTTTGCCCCTCCTTTTTTCTAGTCAATGTACCATACAAGCTATTAGTGAAAGCTTTTTTTCTTTACACCTACTACCTGTGGCGAAGCTGTGAAACAGGTTAATCTGCCTGGGACTTAACGAGTTTAACGGATCAACAATATGATGCAGACATTATCACGCTCCATATTAAAAACATTGGGCTGGCAGGCTGAACTGGCAGTTCAAATGGTGGATAAATGTGTGCTTGTGGGTGCTCCCCATACAACAAACTGGGATTTTCCGCTTGCAATCCTGGGCATGTCTGCCATGGGCATCAAATTCAACTGGGTAGGCAAGCATACACTTTTCAGGTGGCCCTGGGGATTTTTCATGCGTTTACTTGGGGGCATACCCCTTGACCGCAGATCTGGTGGGGCCGGTTTCGCAATTAAAACGGTTGAAACCTTTCATGACCTTGATCACTTTGTGCTGGCAATTGCCCCAGAGGGCACCCGCCACAAAACCGATTACTGGAAGGCCGGTTTTTATAAGATAGCCACAAAAAGTAATGTTCCCATCGCCCTTGGCTATGTTGATTTTAGAAAGAAAAAAATTGGAATAGGTAAAATATTCATGCCAACCGGAGACAAGGTTAAAGACTTTGCGCTGGTAAGAGACTTTTACTCAAATAAACCTGGAAAGTATCCTGAAAAACAAGGAGAGATACGGCTCAGGTAAATGAGCTGATATGTCTCTCCTATACAATACATCATGGAAGAAAACACATCCGTTATCGAACTTGCAGGAGAAGACCTGTTTAACTTCGCGGTAGACCGTGAAGATATAAAAACATTAATCGCACACCTGCCCGAAGAGACAGTGTGTGAACCTGAAGCTATTGAATACGAGCTCCAGCTTCTGAAAATTATCAGTGTCGGCTGGTCCATTTCTTTCTTTCTTGAAAATAACCCTCACAGGAGTCAGCTTGCTGAAATTTTCTGGAAATCGGTACATGAATTTTCAGAGAAACTGTCCGAGACTACTCAACTTATGACAGGCCAGGATATTAATTATTTTCAAATTCTAAAAATCCGTCTCGACATGTATGTGGAAGCCTTAGCAGAAAAACCAGAAACAACTGAACCTGCCTCAGTAATAGGCCCGGAATTTTCCAAGGTCTGCGGAAATGCTGATGATATTTTCTCTGTAATGACCGGCTCCAGGATGTTCATTATGACAGTTGCGAGCGTGAAGGAATATTTAGAATCCATAAAACTGCAATAGGCTTCAGAAATACCGCAACAAAAGAATCTGCCCCGAATTTATCTAATCTTATGAGATTGGCAATTTCTTATACCAACCAGTTTACATGATTTCCTGAAATATTTTGATTTTTTTACACCGATAAAAGATATCTTCTTCTCCTATAAAGGGGAAAATATTGCATTTTTTATTTCCCGCAACCTACCATTGTGCTCACCCCAAAACCCTTTTCTGTAACCATTTTGAGACTCCGAATTACAGCCTGGCCTCTTATTTTTCCTACCATTCATTCTCCTTGATTTCCCTACTTTCGTTGGTTAAGTAAAATTTTAAATCCACATTATGAAGCACTTGCTCACCAAATAATTTCATTACTTTTAATATTGGAGGGGAATACTTTGAAAAAACTTATATGCACAATACAGGTTGCCGGTTTTCTCTTGTTTGTAACACCTGGACTATCACAGGCAACAAGCTTAATAATTACGGGTGTCATTGATGGCCCCCTGTCAGGCGGCACTCCCAAAGCTGTGGAGTTATATGCCCTCAATGATATCAGTGATATGAGTATCTACGGCTTGGGATCCGCCAATAACGGCGGAGGATCTGACGGAATAGAATTTACTTTCCCAACCATTTCTGCTTCTACGGGAGACTTTTTATATGTTGCTTCTGATAATGAAGAATTTAAAAACTTTTTCAGCTTTACTCCAAGTTCAATAACCCCTTCAGCAAATATTAACGGAGATGATGCTATAAAACTTTTCAGAAACGGCACGGTGATTGATGTTTTTGGCAATATTGCTATGGACGGGACAGGCCAACCCTGGGAATACCTTGATGGATGGGCTTACAGAACCGATGCCACCGGCGGCCTGGACACTTCTACATTTATAGTGTCAGAGTGGTACTTCAGCAGTCCCAATGCACTGGATGGTGAAACAGCTAACAATGGAGCAACCATTCCGTTTCCAGCCGGCACATTCTCTCCAGGTTCAACTCCACCACCAATACCGACACCTGAACCATCAACCATACTGTTGCTCGGCTCCGGAATAGCAGTTTTGGCTGGCAAGAGACCGAGCAGGAAAATTGGAAGAAAAACCCTAAAAAAGTAGGGGTATAATTTTCCTTTATTACACAGACTAAATACTGCCAGACAAATCAGGCGAACATATCACTCCCCTCCCCAAAAAGCAGTTGTCTCCAATAAGCTTTTCTTCATCAATACTAAACAGGCAAATATTTATTGTAAGTTTTAGTGAAATTTTCTTTATTGGGAGAATATGCTAC
>JAAXQI010000238.1 GCA_012974315.1 Desulfobacterales bacterium
CATAACTATAAAATTGTGAATTATACTATTTACTATTAAAAATAGTGCGGATTTCTACCAACATCTGCAAGGTATTACAAGTTTGTTTTTGGATCAAAATATAATAGACTCCGATTAAAGCGCAACCAAAACGGAAACATAGTTGCTTTTTTGGCAATAAAGTTTACATTGTTCTGTCTTGCAACGTTACAATTAATTATATTAAAGCGTACTAAAAAATGTCATTAATCGTTCAAAAATATGGTGGGACCTCAGTCGGTTCACCTGAAAAAATAAAGGCAGTTGCTGCGCGTGTTCTCGAATACAGCCGCAAGGGACATGAGATGGTTATTGTCCTCTCTGCCATGTCAGGTGAAACCGATCGTTTAACAGCACTTGCAAATAGCGTGCAAGACCAACCTGACACCCGCGAAATGGATGTGCTACTGTCAACCGGTGAACAGGTGACCATATCTCTTTTTGCCATGGCGGTAAAAGCTGCAGGATTTGATGCTATCTCATTTCTTGGCGATCAGGTTAAGATACTCACCAGCAGTCTGCACACCAAGGCGAGAATTCAATCTGTTGATACTAATAAGATCAAAGACCAACTTGCCCAAGGGAAAATAGTTGTTATCGCCGGTTTCCAGGGAGTTGATGAAAATGGTAATATTACCACACTGGGCAGGGGAGGATCAGATACCACTGCAGTTGCACTTGCAGCAGCCCTTAAAGCTGACCAGTGTGAAATATTTACGGATGTTGAAGGTGTTTATACCACTGATCCCAATATCTGCACTTCAGCACGCAAGATTGATCGCATCTCATATGATGAAATGCTGGAATTAGCCAGCTTAGGTGCCAAGGTGCTTGATATCAGATCAGTTGGTTTGGCAAAACGATATAAAGTCCCACTCCATGTCAGGTCATCATTTGTTGATACTGAAGGAACATGGGTGGTTGAGGAGGAGAAAGCAATGGAATCCATGTTGGTTTCAGGAGTAACATATAATAAAAATGAGGCCACGATTACCATTTCCAGAGTGCCTGATAAGCCCGGTATAGCTTCAAAAATTTTCATGCCCATTTCCGATGCCGGTCTTGTGGTTGATATGATCATCCAGAATACCAGGGCAGGAGAATTAACTGATATGACATTTACAGTTCCACGAACCGAATTCAAGAGAACGATGGAACTGGTTACAAAAATAGCAGCAGATATTGGTGCAGAAAATGTAAGCGGTGTAGAAGATATTGCAAAGGTTTCCATTGTGGGCGTTGGCATGCGTAACCACTCGGGTATTGCATCAACCATGTTCCATGTTCTGGCAAATGAAGGCATTAACATTATGATGATCAGCACCTCTGAAATAAAAGTATCCTGCGTCATTGAAGAGAAATACACTGAACTGGCAGTCAGGGCACTTCACGATGCATTTGCCCTGGAAAGAGAAGACCACCAATAAAAATTATACGATATCAATAATATTATGAGTCACAAGGTAGATATATACGATACGACATTAAGGGATGGCACCCAGGCTGAGAATTTTAACCTGTCGGTTGAAGACAGAATCCGCATCAGCCTGAAACTTGATGCCCTTGGCATAGATTTCATAGAAGGCGGATGGCCTGGTTCTAATCCCAGTGCTGTTGAGTTTTTCAAGGTCATGCAAAATCAAACACTGAAGCATGCCAAACTCACCGCTTTTGGATCCACCAGGAACTTTAATAAGCCTGTAGACCAGGATCCCAATCTGCGGGCATTAATTGAAGCAAAAACTCCCGGGATTACCATTTTCGGCAAAACATGGGATGTCCATGTGAGAGACGCGCTGCGCATTTCACTTGAAGATAATCTCACAATTATTGTCGAGTCTCTGCAATATCTTAAACCCCATGTCGAACATCTGTTTTATGATGCAGAACATTTTTTTGATGGCTTCAAACTGAATACCGAATATGCCCTGGCTACTATAGACAAGGCCGTAGAAGGAGGGGCTGAATGCCTGGTGCTATGCGATACTAACGGTGGTACTCTGCCTAACGAGATCCCTGCTATTATTGAAACTCTAAAGAGTCATCTTAAGAGTAAGGGCTCCTCCATTCCGTTGGGCATACATGCCCATAATGACTCTGAAACAGCTGTTGGCAACACTATGATGGCAGTTTCAATGGGTATCTCCCATGTTCAGGGGACTATGAACGGCTTTGGAGAACGATGCGGCAACGCCAATCTTACTTCAATTATTGCTGGCCTGGCACTGAAGATGAAATGCCGGTTCAAAGCTGCGGAAAATCTTGAGCGTTTGCATGAAACTGCCCGTTTTGTTAATGAACTTGCCAACCTTCCCCACAATAAGTATCAACCCTATGTCGGCAGGTCAGCATTTGCCCATAAAGGTGGAATACATGTCCAGGCGGTGGAGCGCAATCCAATTACCTATGAACATATAGAACCGGAAAAGGTAGGGAATGTAAGACGTATCCTCATATCTGACCAGTCAGGCAAGAGCAATGTCCTGTTCAAGGCTAAAAAATTCGGCCTCAATCTTGACAGTAAGGACCCCGTGGTCAGCAGTATTGTCAAGGAACTCAAGGAGCTGGAAAACCAGGGATTTCAATATGAGGGATCAGAGGCCTCTTTTGAGCTCCTGATGAGAAAGGCACTGGGTACCAAACGTAATTATTTCGACCTCAAAGGTTTCCGGGTAATAAGCCAGAAAACCAGCATGGATGAACCGTCCCAGGATGAGGCCACTATCCGTATTGTTGTTGGAAATGAAGGAGAGGTGCATACCGCAGCCCTCGGTGAAGGTCCGGTTAATGCCCTGGACACTGCATTGAGAAAGGCCCTGACACGTTTCTATCCAAAACTGAAGGACATGGAGTTGGCAGATTACAAGGTGCGTGTACTCTCGGGAGAACACGGTACAGGAGCCAAGGTTCGCGTCCTTATCCAATCCCGTGACAAGGAATCAGAGTGGGGGACTGTAGGGGTTTCCCATGATATTCTTGAGGCAAGCTGGCAGGCGCTGGTTGATTCCATTACCTACAAACTCATGAAGGATGAACAAAAACAGGATCAGTGAACCAAACGTTCGTAAGGCAGCAGACTACAGACTGCAAAAGAACCTGTCGGAAAGCATTCCGGTTTTTCTTGTCCTTGGTCTCTGCCTTCTTGCAGTCAGTCTTTTCTCAAACCAATCATATATATTTGAAGAAAATTCAATACCGGCAATAACAGATATTGCTGAAAAATATGTCTGGATAACTGGATCACCCAAGGTTAAAGAAGGCTTATACCTTCTCACTCCGGAACAGCTGAAAGAAACCTTCCCGGAATTGCTGCCCCTTGTCACCATACCATCAGCCCCACCGGAATCTGATTCCATGGTGTCAGCCATTCGGTATAAATCCAATGTGCCCCAACCAGTCAATCTGCCCCCTGCAGTGGCAAATATCTTCTTCGAGCCAATCTCCATAAACCGTGCCGGAAAAGAAATCTTAAGTACATTGCCCGGCATTGGCCCCATGCTGGCCGAGAGAATAGTGCTTAGAAGAGAGGCTAAAGGCCCGTTCAGATCAAAGGATGAACTCTTGCACATAAGCGGCATTGGCCCCAAAAAATTTGCCCGCTTGGTTGATACTATAATTTTAGACTAACGAAATGCCACATCTCCATGAATAAAGAAAATACAATAATCCCTGATCCTCTTCTGTTGGTCCTCTGTGGGCCGACAGCGGTAGGAAAGACGGAACTCTCTTTGCAGATTGCCGAACATTTTTCCTGCGAGATAATTGGTGTCGACTCCATGCAGATTTACAAGCATATGGATATTGGCACGGCAAAACCTACAGCTGCTGAAAGAGCCCGTATACCTCATTATCTCATCGATATTGTAGACCCTGATGAAGATTACACCCTTGGAACGTTTATCAGGGATGCTGAAGCAGCCATCCAGTCGATTTGTTCCCATAAAAACATTCCACTCCTTGCCGGTGGATCAGGGCTCTACTTCAAAGGTTTACTCAATGGTGTATTTGATGAACCTGTTGGACCCGGGAAAGAATCAGCTGCAGATAAAAAGAAAAAAGAAAAAATCAAACAGGATCTACGGGAAAGGCTGGAAGAAGAGGGAAGGGAAAAACTGCACAATGAGCTCGCAGAATTTGATCCTGAATCAGCGCAGCGTATTCATCCCAATGATGTCCAGAGAATCCTCAGGGGACATGAAATATATTATGCAACCGGTACGCCCTGGTCAAAGCATCTGGCAAATCAACCAAAAAACAGTCTTCGCTACCGCGCTCTCAAAATAGGATTAACCCGGCCACGCAATGAACTCTACGCCCGCATTGATCAGCGGGTTCAGCAAATGGCAGAACAGGATCTGCTTTCTGAAGTTAAGAATCTACTCGCCATGGGCTATGATAAAAAATTAAAATCAATGCAGTCCATCGGCTATCGGCATATGATAAATTTTATTGAAGGCAATTGGAGTTGGGAGCAAACACTTGCTTGGCTGGCACGGGACACCAGGCATTATGCAAAGAGACAATATACCTGGTTTAATAATGACCCAGGAATTATATGGCATGATGTAGGAGAGAAAGATAAAATTTTTGATGATATCAATGATTTTTTAATAAAGAACATCCCTTAATTATCTGCAAAAATTGTTTATGAAAGAACCTGTCTTCATAGGTGCCGGCACCCGTGGCGCGAAACTGGTTGGCAACGAATTTCAGCCTTATATGGATTTTCACGGCAAAACCTGCCTGGAATATGTGGTTGAAGCTGCAATGCAAGCCAGAAGCGTAGGGGCTATATATGTATGGGGAGACAAGAAAACCCTTGATAGAATCCTTGAAGAACATGTTAAGCAGTATCGGCAATTGCTGGTTATTGTCGAAGAACGGGAAAATATCGTGGAGAGCTTCTTCTTTACCTTTCTCAACTACATTTCCCGTGACAGTCATACCCTGAGAAGCATGATCACGAACTGGGATTCGATAAAAAATATCAATTGGAACCAGTTGGAAGAGTATTTCAAGAAAACAGATCACTGGGAAAAACAGGTTAATGTCATTGTCAGCGATACTCCGCTTATAAGTTCCTATGAACTCGACTATCTCATAGAAAATAAAAACCGCGATGCAGATCTTATTATCGGGCGCACTGTCAGAAATGATTACAAAACTATTCTGGAGATCCTCGGTGAAATCCCGGACAAGGAAAAGTCCATAAAGAACTTCTACACCTACCGGATCGGCAACAGGGATGTTCCATTGATTGTTAACAGCTTTATCGCTGGGAAACCTCTCAAGCTGAATAAAAACATCTGGAACATCGTCGGCAATTTTTATGAAAACAGAACTATTATTGCAGGCCGCAAGAAAAACCTGCGCAAAATTGCCACAAACCTTCTCTTATTCAAAAGGCTCTTTTTCCCAAAACATTTTGGTATTGAGCAATACAGCTATGCAAAAAGAGGCAGGGCGGTCTTTTACCTTATCAATGCATACAAAGCCATTATTAAAAGCAAGAGTGACAGTACCTATTACAGAGATCTCAAGAAGATTTATGAAAACATCCATACCCTTGGCAACTTGACCATTGAATATGATTTGAGCCATTGTTTCGGGAGTGCCTTTGATATTGATACGGAATATGAAGCAGATTTTATAAGAAAAAACTTTTTTGCCTTACAAAATATCTGCTACGAGTATTACAAAACCCATAACGGTCCCCAGTTATAATCCGGCTTTATACGACACAATAAAATATGAACCCGTCACGAGCAGAGAAAAAATGGCTATTCCGCCAATTGGACACAACTATCCCAGAGGGACTGGTAAA
>JAAXQI010000250.1 GCA_012974315.1 Desulfobacterales bacterium
ATGTAGAATAGTAAATGGTTTTCAAGGAGACCTATCGTGCTGAACGAACTAGACAACAATATGCGGCTTACCAGCCAACGCCAGGTGATTTTAGAAGAGCTGAGAAAAGTGAAATCGCACCCCACTGCCACCGAAGTTTATGATATGGTGCGGAAAAGACTGCCCAGAATCGGACTTGGCACTGTCTATCGCAACCTGGAGCTCCTGACTGAAAAGAATATTATTAAAAAACTCGAGTTCGGCGGTGAACAAAAACGATTTGATGGAGACACATCCTCGCATTATCATATTCGCTGCGTGGAGTGCAACCGGGTTGAAGACATCTTTATTAAAAGACACAAAGAATTAGATAAAAACGCAGCGTCCAGCTGCGGCTATAAAATACTGGATCACCATGTTCAGTTTTCCGGTATCTGCAGCCATTGTCTGCCTGACGCCTGACCAGTATTTTTCCTAAGCCGATACAGCCACATCTATTTCGGGGTTTCCCTACAGTAATTACCTGTCGTAGCGTATCCGGCATATCAATATATAGCCCTATACCCTACTCCGTATATCCGAAGTCTGCGCTTATCCGAAGTCTGCGCTTATCTGCAGCTATCTCAACTTATGAAAAAAACTGGTTTATTGCTACTGGAAGCACACCTTTGCAAACCTTCGCTTCCCAACCTTGATCAAAACATCTCCTGTCGGTTGAACAGAAAATTCTGTATCAATCACCTTTTCACCGTCCAGACTCACTGCCTGCTGTTTAATCATGCGACGTGCTTCTGAAGTGGATCCGGTCAAACCGGCATCAACAAGAAGTTTTGGCAGCCATATCTCCCCATCTGCTTTTTCCAGGATCAGTTCTGGAATATTTTCAGGAAGTCCATGATGCTTAAAGACCTGTTCAAAGGACTCTTCAGCCCTGGCACTATCTTCCACCCCGTAAAACCTGGCAGTTAATTCCCGCGCCAACTGTTGCTTTACTTCCTTGGGATGTATGTTCCCTTCTTGCATATCTTTAGCCAGAATCTCAATTTCAGCTGCAGACAGATCACTGAGCAGTTCATAATACCGGAACATAAGGGTATCTGAAATTGACAAAACTTTTCCGTATATATCGTCGGCAGATTCCGTAATGCCAATATAATTGCCCAGGGACTTGCTCATCTTATTAACGCCGTCCAAGCCTTCAAGCAATGGCATGGTAATCACTACCTGGGGCTCCTGATTCCAGGAACGCTGCAAATCCCTTCCCATGAGAAGGTTGAAACGTTGGTCAGTCCCCCCCAATTCTACATCGGCCTCCAGAGCAACCGAATCATAGCCCTGGATCAACGGATACATAAACTCATGGATACTGATTGGTTGTTGATTATCAAACCTGACTTTAAAATCCTCCCGCTCAAGCATACGTGCAACGGTGAGTTGCGAAGCAAGTTTAATCATATCATATGAGGTTAATTTACCGAGCCATGCACTATTGAAAACCACGGTGGTTTTCCCAGGGTCAAGAATTTTAAAAATCTGTTCCTTGTATGACTCGGCATTTTTTGCAACATCTTCACGGGTTAAAGACTTTCGGGTTTCTGATTTTCCCGTTGGATCGCCAATCATCCCGGTAAAATCACCGATCAGAAAATAAATATCATGACCAAGGTCCTGGAAATGCTTCATTTTCTGAATTAAAACCGTATGCCCCAAGTGAAGATCCGGCGCAGTAGGATCAAAACCCGCTTTAATCTTCAACGGCACCCCGCTTTCACCTGATTTTTTCAGTTTGCGGACCATGTCATCCCGGGATATTACATCAACGGTGCCGCGCTCAATCAGTGATATCTGTTCATCAATCGTATAGTTCATGGGGTCGTAATATAAATTTATTTTATAAATTTATTTGGCTGCACGTTATTCTTATTTGGCGTATTCCACAGCCCTGGTCTCTCGGATTACCGTCACCCGTATCTGACCAGGATAGGTAAGTTCATTCTCAATTCTCTTGGCAACATCCCTGCTCAAAATGGTTGCATCACTATCGTTGATATCACCACTGTCAACAACGATCCGCAAATCCCTGCCGGCCTGGATGGCATAAGATTTTTCAACCCCCTCGAAGGAATTAGCAATTTTCTCCAGATCTTCAAGGCGCTTGACATAGGTTTCAAGCATTTCTTTACGAGCACCAGGTCGGGCGCCTGAAAGAGCATCTGCAGCTTGAACAAGAACGTCAAGAACGCTTTCCGGAGCCACATCTTCATGATGGGCGGCAATAGCATGAATTACCTCCTGTGGTTCGCCATATTTCCTTGCAATATCGCCACCTATTGTTGCATGGGAACCTTCCACTTCGTGATCCACTGCCTTGCCAATATCATGCAACAGGCCGGCTCTCCTGGCCTGTTTATTATCAAGCCCCAATTCGTCCGCCATGATACCGCAGAGAAAGGCGACCTCAACAGAATGCTGCAGCATGTTCTGCCCATAGCTGGTTCTATATTTCAAGCGCCCAAGGAGTTTGATTAAATCTACATGGAGACCATGAACACCCACATCAAAAGTAACCTGCTCCCCTGCTTCCCGCATGGTTACGTCAAGTTCCTTTGATGCCTTTTCAACAATCTCTTCAATACGGGCCGGATGAATCCTGCCGTCCGCAATCAATTGCACCAACGCCATCCGGGCAACCTCACGACGGACAGCATTAAATCCGGAGAGGATCACTGCCTCTGGTGTATCATCAATAATAATATCAATACCGGTAGCAGCTTCCAGGGCACGAATATTTCTACCTTCCCGCCCAATGATTCGTCCCTTCATCTCCTCACTTGGCAGGGGCACAACGGAAACTGTGCGTTCAGCAACATAATCACCGGCATAACGGGAAATTGCCAAGGCGAGTATATTCTTGCCTTTACGATCTGCCTGCATCTTCATCTCATTTTCGATGAGGACCAGTTTTTTCCCCGCCTCGAGACGTGCCTCACTTTCAATACTTTCAATGAGCATTTTTTTAGCCTCCTCTCTTGAAATTCCTGCTATATTTTCAAGTTTGAAGCGCTGCTCTTCGATTAAGGCATCTGCTTTCTTAGCCTGCCGTTCAAGCTCCTTTTCCTGTTGAACAAATGACTGCTCCCGCCGAAGCAGATCAGTTTCTCTCGTATCCAGCAGATCAATTTTTCTTTCCAGCTGATCCAGTTTCTGACTGAGGCGTTTTTCTTCAGAAATAACTTCTGATTTTCTTTCACGGATATCCTTTTCAACTTCCTGTTTCAGCTGATAGGCTTCATCTTTGCTTTGCAGCTGGGACTCTTTCCTGATCTGTTCTGCTTCACGGATAGCCTTTTCAATAAGCTGCTTGCCCTGACTTTCAACATTTTTCTGGTGCATTTCGGTAAAACGTTTCCGAAGAAATATTCCGATAATAATGCCAACAAAAATAGCAACCAGAACAAAAGTAACGACCTGGATTGTTTCACTAATCACGGAGCCAAACCTCCTATTTGTATTAGCCCATTAATGCCTTTAGGTTCAAGAAAACCAGCTAAACCGCAGGCATAAAAAAGCTATTGTCTGAAAATACTTAGAAGAAAGAAATAAGGAGGGGAAACAATCTCTGTTGTGGCGGCAAGACAGTCTTTATAGAAAGTCTCTGACTTACCTTTATGTGTCACCCCTCAATAGAAAAAAAGTTACGTTTAATAGAACGTGCAACTTTTTAGAGGGGATGATTATAGTGCCAAGCTCCCCGAATCCATTAACGGGAGTTCAACTGTAGGAATACTTAAATAACAATTACCCAGTATTTTATCATTTCAGGTGTGCCATTCATTACTTTTTTTTATATCAACCTGATCCTTCAGGAATTGCATTTAACAGTTGGTGACTCCCGATCTTTCTCTAAGTTCCTTGAGTTTCTCGTTTTTCAAAGGGCCAGGAAACCATAAATTTTTTCTCTGACCTATATATTAAACATCCCAGTCACATGTACAGAAACTGCGATGTATTACACACTTAATAAATCCCCCGCCCTGCCGTGTCAACAGAAAGATACGAACCTAACAGTCGCTAGGTGGGCAGAACTCATAACCCCTTTTAGAAATTCCGCAATAAAGCGATGTTTCTATCCAGAGACAGAGGAGGCGCCCTATCTTTAAGAGTTGGCTCAGACTTTACCTGTTAATCACTAACAGCGCAGGGGAAATTATTCCAACTCAAGTTAACAACGATTTCTATATCCTTAAAAAAATACTGCTATACTTATAAAAACATTTTTAGTCGTTCTGAACAAGCCTTGATTCACTCTCTCTATTACCTGTCTCATTGAACTCAGCTTGTATCTCACTGTCAGAAGGCAGCGAGTTTTCAATAGCCGATGTTAATTTTTCAACAAGTTTGCTCATTTGCTGTTTATATTGCTCAAAATCCCTTTTCATGCCGACATATTTACCGGCCATATTAAGACTGGTTAAAACTGCCACCTTATTAGCCGGCAACAAACTTTTCGAGGACTTAGAAAGATTTTCTATCTGCATTTTAACCAAATGCAGAATTTCTTCAATATCTTCTTCAGGGGCATCTGTGTACAATGGATATTCCTGGCCGAGAACCTCAAATTTGACCAATCGTTCCATTAAAACACCTTTAACTATACTTCCTGGGACATTTTACCATGCATCCCTGCAATTATTTACACCAATAAAAACTAAATAGCACCACAGTAACAATTCATGAAGGCTGTTCTGTTGCCACATTAAATAGTGTTGCAGACTCATTTGATAGATTCTGGGCTTGGCTTTCCTCTGAATTGCTATTTGGGGCTGCCCCTTCCTGGTCAAATATTTGCTCCCATTCACCTATCCTGTCTATCAGCCCGGTGACCTGGTTGTGCATAACACTTCTATCTTCCTGGAGACTTTTGAGCATTTTCTGCAATTGAGCAATTTCCTGCTGTTTTTCCTGCACCTGAACCAGGATTTCATTCTTCTCTTTTTTCAGCTGGTTGTGACTATCAACCAGCTTTTCAACAAACTGCTCCAGACGCGCCAAATCTTCATTATGTTCCATGCTCAAAAAGTCCTCTTTCATTCACAATGCTGTATTTCTATATTCGAAATTTTTAATGGTGACGACTCAATTTTAGCGGGCCTGAAATCTAACGGGATTTCCTAATCTCAGAGACAATGTAGCCGCTATTTTTCTATTAAGAATAATACCCCTGCAGGAATGACAAAGCAAGTTGTTTATACCAATTCTCAATCAATTTCACGGCTGCCTATATCCTGGCAAATCAGATTCGTTCATAATCCCAGCTTAAGGACTTACCATCTTTATAGGGCATATATCCATGAAACATCTTTGGATCATCATCAAACACCAGCGGCAGAAAATAGCGATCACCTTCCCACATAGGTAGTTTATCCAAACTGTCAATAGGCACCCAACTCAATGATCCCTCTTCATTGGAAATAAACGGGGTGCCGCTGAACCGATCAATCCGGAAAACAAAGCCCAGCCAATTTTCACCTTCCGGGCCGAATCCAGTCCAGTTGATTGTTCCCCTCAGGATAATTTCTTCACATTTTATTCCTGCCTCTTCAAAAATTTCCCTGCGCAGACAACTCACCACATCTTCACCAGGGAGCATCTTGCCGCCAAGGCCATTATATTTATCCAGATGGTGATCGTCGTGACGCAAATTACGATGGATCAAAAGAGTCTTTTTGCGGTCCGGAGAAAGGATATAGCCGAGAGTTCCTACAATGGGACAATACATTTTTTCCTTTATTCAATTTACTTCAGAAAATTTAGACAAAAAATTTATTGGTCAGACGCTACAC
>JAAXQI010000112.1 GCA_012974315.1 Desulfobacterales bacterium
CATTAAAAACTTAATTGCACACAAAATATAGTTACTTAAACTTTTCAAATGTATTCATGAAATATGCAGGTTAGTGTCATCATCCCGACATATAATAGAGCTCAACGCCTTGGAAAAGCAATAGATTCAGTGCTTGCCCAGTCCCATCAGGATTTTGAACTGATCGTAGTTGATGATGGGTCAGAGGATAACACTGATGAGCTGATCGAAAACTATAACTCAGATATTGTTTATATAAGACAGGAAAACAGCGGAGCTGCTGCTGCCAGAAACAGAGGTATTGAGAAGGCCCATTATAACCTTCTGGCTTTCCTTGATTCTGATGACTGGTTTGCAGAAAATAAATTGAAAACACAGATCGAAGCAATGAGCCAGAATCCTTCGTGCCTGATTTCGCATACCAATGAAATATGGTACCGCAACGGTCAGATCCTCAACCAGAAACTCAAGCACAAGAAGAGCAGTGGAGATATTTTTGCCCAGAGTTTGGAGTTGTGCGCTGTGGGCATGTCCACAATTATGATTCACAAGGAGATTTTTGACCGTTATGGTTTTTTTGATGAAGGGTATCCCTGCTGTGAGGATTATGAGTTTTGGTTGCGGATCAGTGCGGAAGAGAAATTCCTGCTGGTCGAGGAACCGCTGACTTCAAAGGATGGCGGCAGGGATGATCAGCTTTCGGCAATATACAGAACCGGTATGGATAAGTTTAGGATAAAGGCAATAATGAAAACTTTGGCTTCTGGCAGGTTAACAGAGGAACAGAGCGGGATTGCCCGGAGAGAGTTAGAACGTAAATGCAGGATTTATGGAACAGGTTGTATCAAGCATGGAAGAGCTGAGGAGGGTAGATACTTCCTCAATTTGCCTGAAACGGTGGGGAGAAAGCTGACTGCATGAAAAGTAATAAGCAAAATGGGATATCTGATCCGGCCAGCTATATATCCATGATCCATGTCGAGCCTGACTGTATTGACCACCCGGTTACCAGAGAGATTCTTGCCAGGGCTGGAAATATTCCGGTGGAAGTTATCTCTGAAGACAATCACAGGATGCCGGATCTGGGTTTCTATCCGAAAAGCCTGACCGCGGGAAAACGTCATCTGTTACTTGGAAAAAACCGTGGCAGGTTTTTCAAGCCATGCCCCGGTACGAAGGAATATATCTGCTGTGATTACCAGGTACTTAACATTGGTATGAACTGCCCCATGGATTGCGTCTATTGTATTCTGCAGGCCTATCTTAACAATCCGTATTTGTCATTTTTTGTAAATGTCGAAGATATGTTAGGGGAGTTGACTGAAGCTTTTACTCAAAACCCTGACCGCTTCTGGCGTATCGGCACGGGTGAGTTCACCGATAGTCTCGCCCTGGATCAACTCACGGGATTGAGCCGGGTGCTGGTGCAGTTCATGCAGAGTAAAAAATCTGCAGTGCTGGAATTGAAAACCAAGACGGATGTTGTAGGAAATCTTGAGGGTTTGGACCATGGGGGCAGGACTGTAGTTGCCTGGTCATTGAACAGTCCTGTAATAGTTGCCAGGGAAGAGCTCAGGACCGCTTCGCTGGATCAGCGGCTGGCAGCAGCAGCAAAGTGTGCTTCCTGGGGATATAAGCTGGCTTTTCATTTCGATCCGATAATATATCATTCGGGCTGGCAGGATGGTTATGCGGAAACGATTGAAAGGCTTTTTGCCACAGTTCCCAAAGAAAATATCGCCTGGATCAGCATGGGATGTCTGCGATATCTTCCTGCCCTGAAAAAAATAGCCGGCCAGAGATTCCCCAATTCACGGTTTTTTCATGAAGAATTTATTGAAGGTCTTGATGGCAAAGCAAGATATTTCAGGACATTGCGGGTAGAGATGTATCAATTTCTTTACCAGCAGTTAAAGCAATTTGCTGATCCTGCAACCTGTATTTATCTTTGCATGGAAAACAATGAAATATGGCAGGAAGTATTCGGATTCACTCCTGACGACAGGGGCGGGCTTCCTGTGATGCTGGACGAGGCTGTGAATGGAAGGGAATAAGAATAAAGGTGAAAGAATAAAGGCACAGAGGCACAAAGGCACAAAGTATTTGATACTTTTGCGGGGAGAGGGGCAGGTTCAAGCCTGATTCTCTGGGTTGGATATTTACTTTTCTGGTTTTGATAATTTTTTGCCTGTTGTTCGGCAGCCGATGTCTGGTGCCTGATCTTTTTTCTCTTTTTTATCTTTTGCCTTGTGCCTTACGCCTTGTGGCCTGTACCCTGTGCTCTGCGTTTTATGCCTTGTGCCTTTTTCATGATTAAAGCGCCATATGTTTTTTGATAAACCCGCTGGCTTTTATAAAATTCATTGTTATTTTTTAAAGGTCAGGATTAATGTGTTCGAAATAAATAATATGTGAGAAATATTAATTTTAAAATTTTTAAATTAGGGAGAAGGAATGGTTAATAAAGTTATCCTCATCGGCAATCTCGGCGCAGATCCTGAAATTCGTTATACCCAGAGTGGGGCAGCGGTTGCAAATTTACGCCTTGCCACCACAGAAACCTGGAAGAAAGATGGTGTTAAAGAAGAACTCACTGAGTGGCACCGTGTTGTCTCCTTCGGACGTCTGGCAGAAATATGCGGGGAGTACCTTTCCAAGGGCAGCAAGATATACATAGAGGGGCGCATTCAGACTCGCAAATGGCAGGACCGGGACGGTAACGACAAATACACAACGGAGATAGTGGCACGTGAAATGAAGATGCTGTCTCCAAGAGGTGCCGGTGCTGGAGATCAAGGCCAGAGTGGCGGATACAGGGAAGAAGAACCGCCGACGCCTGAGGCCTCACCAATGGGAGATGATGTGCCGTTCTAACATCTTTTCATTGAAATAATAATAAATATTAGAATCTGAAACTTATGGATTATTACGAAGCCCTGGGTGTCAAGAAAGACAGTTCAGCCCAGGATATAAAAAAGGTCTATCGTAAGCTGGCCATGAAGTATCATCCTGACCGCAATAAGGATGACAAGGAAGCTGAGGAGAAGTTCAAGAAGATCAGCGAGGCCTATGCCGTCTTGTCCGACCCTGAGAAGCGTAAACAGTATGATTCGTTCGGGGACAGTGGTTTCCAGCAGCGTTACAGCCAGGAAGATATTTTCCGTGGGTTCGACCTTGGTGATATTCTGAAGGAGTTTGGCCTTGGCGGAATGGGAGGTGGTTTCAGGGGGGCAGGTGGTCAGGGCAGCCCCTTCGAGTCCTTCACTTTTCAAGGCGGCGGACCGGGTGCCGGACGTGCTTCCTACCAGCAACAGCCGGTCAAGGGAAGCGATCTGACCTATGAACTTGCGATTTCATTAGAAGAGATTTTAAGCGGATCGGAAAAAACTATTTCTTTACGCCGCGAAGGCAAAACTGAAAACGTTTCAGTCAAGATACCGAAAGGTATTATGGCCGGCCAGAAACTACGCCTGGCTGGCAAAGGATCCCCATCCCCATATGGTGGTCCCCAAGGTCGATGGCAAGGAGCTTAAGGTGAAGGTTCCCGCCGGAATTCAGCAGCAGGCAAAGCTGCGGCTGAAAGGACATGGCCTGCCGGCAGGAAAAACAGGTGGTCGCGGTGATATTTATGTGAAGTTCAAGGTGGATATTCCGAAGAAACTTACAGATGAGCAGGAAAAACTTATCCAGGAATTGGCAGACAAAGGGTTGTAGCTATCAATGATTAGCCGTCAGCCGTCAGCTCACAGTATCAAATTTTATCCTTTCCCAATCTTCCTAACCCCGATTGTATAAACCTTTTTATATAAAACGGTGAAATGTTGAATGGGGTCATTCTGACAGTGCAATTTCCTCTCTTTTGCCACCATTACCTTCAACACCTCACCAACGCCTGCTTAATCTCCTTAAACTGTTTTAACCTGAAATAGGTTTCCCGTTCACGTTCTCCCAGATATTGGGTGATCGACTTAATATCTTTTTTCAGTCTTGGAAGTATTCTCTCCTCAAGAACCCTGACCCTCCTGGTTGTCTGAATAATTTCCCTGCTTAACCGTTGCAGCTTGTTGTCATATTCTGCAATATCGAGGATGACATCAACTATTTTTTCAAATCTCCATGTCGCTTCCTCAAGATTGGGCGTGGTGAATCTTATGTCATAATTTCTCTTGTTTATTTCGCGTACAGCAGATTCGCGGGGAGATATCTCCTTGTAATCCAACCCCCAGAGTTTCCTGCCAGTAATCTCAATATTGAAATCCCTCGCAGTAACCTCAGTAATAGAATTAATCATGTCCTCACCTTCGTTGCCAATGCTTAAAAACAATTGGGCAATGGAGTCACCATACAATTTACGTATAGTTTTTCGTGACTCAAGGTATGGATTGGAAGTCTTTAGAAATTCAATAATAAGTGCCTGGCGCCTGGATTTGAGAATGCCAATACTGTTTGAAACAGAAGAAGATTTTTCTTTAATAAGTAGGAGGTTGGTCCGGGTTGGATGGATCATAATCTATTCCTCAGACTGTATTTCTATAAAACTATCTGAAACCAGATTGAATGCTTTGAGAATCTCCAGTCCCTTGTCCAGAGTCTTATAAATCGTACGTGCATCTGTTCCCTGATGAATAAATTGATTCTCAAAGATAGCGGCAAAATCGAGGAGTAACTGGTCAGGTTCTGCCATGCCGTCTCTTCCTACAATGGCCTCCAGTTTTTTAAGTTCCCTGCCTTTGGCGTAATGTTTATAAAGTTGATTTGCCAGGTCCCTATGATCCTCGCGGGTTCTTTGAGCACCGATACCTTTTTGCATCAGCCGTGATAGACTCGGGAGTACATCAATTGGCGGAAAAACTCCCTGTTGGTGCAGTTCACGGCTTAATACAATCTGCCCTTCAGTTATATATCCGGTAAGATCAGGAATTGGATGCGTGATGTCATCTTCTGGCATGGTGATAACCGGAATCATGGTTATGGAGCCCTTAGAACCTTTGATGCGACCGGCCCGTTCATAGAGGGAGGCAAGATCAGAGTACATATACCCCGGATAACCTCGACGACCGGGAAGTTCTTTCCTGGCATTGGATATCTCCCTCAGAGCATCACAGTAATTTGTCATATCCGTGACTAAAACAAGTATGTCCATATCTTGGTCGAAGGCCAGGTATTCAGCTACTGTCAGGGCAAATCTTGGTGCCATTAAGCGTTCCATGACAGGATCATCCGCCATGTTGATAATGGCAACAAATTCAGATTCAATGTCCTGCAGTGCTTTAAGATAGAATGAATATTCGTGGAAAGTGAGTCCCAGGGCAACAAAGATAACGGCAAATGATTTGGAGCTTTCCCGTAATTTGGCATTCTGTAAAATCTGAGCCACAAGCTCTTTTGCCGGCAGACCTGCACAGGAAAATATTGGAAGCTTCTGGCCCTTAACCAGTGTATTTAAGCCATCTATAGCGGATATCCCTGTTTCAATGAATTCCTCAGGACGAAGCCTGCAGACTGGATTAATCGGATAGCCGCGAGCAGGCCTCCATTCTGATGCCAAAAACATCGGCAGACCGTCAATTGGTTGAAAGGAACCGTTAAATCTTCTGCCAAGAATATCTTTACCGAGTGGTACCTGCCTGATTGTATCAGTAAATATAATCTCCGCGTTCTCTAAATTAAAACCCCTGGTTTCTCCAAAAAGCTGGATAAGAACATTGCCCTTTGCAACTTCGAGGATTTCTCCTTCAAGCTCAATATTGTCCGGTCCAACAACTCTAACCACCTCACCAATTCTGGCTGCATGAACATTTTCAACGTGAAGCAGCTGGCCGGCTATTCTGGAGGTAGTCCTGTATTTATGCTCAGCAAGTCTCATGTTTGTTTTTCACGTTTTTTGTTTTGCTCTTTCAGGTATAATTCAGTGATACTCCTGATGATATCAAGTGTTTTGCCTGGATCACAAAAAGCATCATCAGTATAAGCGTTCTGCGCCAGGAAACTATTCCGGATTTCTTCAGCCACTGTCATCACAAGTCGATCCTGCTCCTGTAATCCCTCAATACCGACAATTTCCATTATCTCTTTAAGAGATTCCTCCTTATGCATGATTTCCCGACAGCGGTTGCGCAAGTTTTGCCAGTCCTCAGAGAATTTTTCCCTGAAATAATCCTCAAGGATATTCTGGTACAGGGAATAGCTCTGCACCCAGCTTATTGCCGGGAAATGTCTGCTGTTTGCCAGGGTGGTATCAAGCATTAAAAAAGCACCTGCGGTCCTCAAAAGGGACTGGGTAACAGGTTCGGTAAAATCTCCTCCCGGAGGAGAGACTGACAGAATCATACTGAGAGAACCAATATCTCCTGACATGGTTTCCACGATTCCTGCACGTTCTACAAACGATGAAAGGCGAGATGCAAGATAGGTGGGATATCCTTCCTCGCCTGGCATCTCTTCCAGAGAGGAAGATATTTCGCGCAGCGCTTCAGCCCATCGTGATATGGAATCAGCCAGAAGCAGGACATGAAACCCAAGGTCTCGATAATACTCACCGAGGGTAACAGCCGTATAAATGGATGCTTCTCGTGCAGCAACAGGCATATTGGAAGTATTGACAACGAGAACAGTTCTTTCCATTAAAGGACAGTTGTTGCGTGGATCTTCCAGTTCGAGGAACTCTTCGATCAGTTCAGACATTTCATTGCCCCGTTCCCCGCATCCTGCATAAATAACAATATCCACATCAGCATGCTTGGCGATCGTCTGTTCAAGGATAGTCTTACCCGTTCCAAATCCCCCCGGTATGATAGAGGTTCCTCCCCGTGCCAGAGGAAAAAGGAAATCTATGATGCGTTGTCCGGTTATGACCGGTTCTTGGGGGCTGATCTTATTTTTGTAAGGTCGTGGAATGCGCATGGGCCAACGGTGATACCCGAAAATTTCATATCCATTGTCCAATAGGCAGAGGGGTTCTTCCAGGGTTATGCTGCCTTGCAAAATATTCTCAATCCTGCCGCTTTTCCCTGGAGGGACAATTATGGGGTGTTGGAATGGACCTTCGTCGATGTAACCGATCTTGTCGCCACTGGATACAGTGACACCATTTTTCACCAGTGGGGTAAAGGACCATTCTTTCTTTAGATCAAGAGAAGAGGGGAGGTGGATAGGATGAATAAAAGAGCCGGTTTTATCTGCAAGCACATCAAGGTTACGCTGCAAACCATCAAACATTACGGACAACAGTCCAGGACCAAGTGTTGTTTCAAGTGAAACACCCAGCCCTTTAACCGGCTCGTCGAGGCCCAGGCCGCTTGGATCCTCATAGATCTGCAGGACCGTGGAGTCCTTTTCAAGCCTTACTACTTCGCCGGTCAGGTTCTGCTCTCCTACAGATACCCTTTCAAAAAGGGTCAGACCTGTAAGATCAGTACGGACTGTAGCGCCTGAAATTGATATGATTTTCCCTGTTGTAACAGTTTTCATATATTCAGTTGAACATGATAGCCGATGGCCTTACGTAAAAGCCTTACAGCATAATCTTCTCTTCTGGTTTCCATTTTCAGTGGTGGTGGCATGATAACAAAAACCAGATCCAGACCTCTCTCCAACTCACGCAACCTGTTATCAATATTTTCGGTTATAAGCCGTTCATCAATGACAACCAAACCGTATTCTGGTTTCTGAACAAATTGTTCCAGCAGAGACTCCAATCCGTCGCTATCACAGACATGCTGCTCAAAACCGGCCAGGCCAAAGCCATACCTGGCATCCTTTTCTGTAAAAAAGATAATTCGTTTATTCATGCTATTATACTTTTGCTTACTGCTTCATCTTCCAGCTGGATTGTGCTCAGTACCATGCTGATATTTCTTGTATATCTGAATTGCTCCCATAGATAAAAAAGGACCCCCCCGACCACTGTTTTCTGGTATGGCCATCCTTTTAGTTCATGGGTTATTAAGCTCAGAAGCACTATTTCGAGTTCTGGGGGAGAAGAGACAGACTCTTCCCGACTGGGTATGGGGAAAGATTTCAATACCGCTCCCAAATCCTTCCGTAAGAATGTTCGTCTAAATTTTTCCGGTTCTAAAGTTCCTCCGTTTATGAAGGCCGGTTCCAACTCCACCTGCCACCCTATATTCTTGGCTAATGCCATGCAGTTATGGAAATCGACCATATATTGCAAAAAGGTTTTCAGCATGGGAGATTGATTTTTGAGTAAAATATAAGTAAGCAATTTCTCCCTTAAAAAGAGCTCAAGAGCACTGAACCCATTTTTTTCATAATGTCCGCCCAAGCCATAAAAATTGCGGGATATTGATGACAGGGATGCTTCAAGATCGTTCAGCATATCCGGGAAATCCTGAGTACCGGTCAGGATTTTTTGTATATCGTTATGAAGAAGGCTGTTATGCAATTGCTGCGCGACAATCCCATCCTCATTTTTGCTATATAAGCATCTGAGGCTTTTGATCAGCGTGTTGATCTCATGATAGGCAAAATAGGGGCCGAAAATAGTGCGGAGCCTTCTATTCATCCTTTTGTATACCCACATGTGCTCATTGCGCAAAAATCGCCAGACACCTGCAGCAGCATATTTTCTCAGGTATGGATAAAATGGGGTATCCTGCATTGTTTCCATAGGATTGCTACTGGCGATAAGAAACTCCCAGTTTCGGAAAAGACTGCCTTTTTTACCATGCAGTCTTGCCACCAGAAAGTCATCCGGATATTCACACTCATCCAGTTTTTTCAGCAGACTCAAATTCCCCATATTTCTCTTCAATTCTCTTAATAAGTTCAGGAATAATGTCAGACCATTTCCTCTCAAGTCTCTTTTTAAATGTATTATCGACAACTATCCTGCCATCTGCGTTAACAGCGATAAGGCCACCGTTGATGGCTGTGTCAGGTTGCACAATATTCTTATTGAAAAATTTTGCTGCCAGATCCACATCAGAAGGATTGACAATTATTCTTTCCCATTGACTATCAGGTAATTCTTTAGCCAAGTGTGCAAAAACATTTCCATAGTTAAGTTCGCGCAACTTGGGAAGCTGCGCCATTGCAGTTGCTCGTAAAACCTCATCAAGGCCCTGGTAAGCGAACAATTTCTTCTTCCTGGCCTTTATCTCAGCTTCTGCAACGATGAGCACAAAGTCAGTGTCGGAGAAGGCCAGACCCTGCTGCAGCAGG
>JAAXQI010000244.1 GCA_012974315.1 Desulfobacterales bacterium
AAATAGAATTATTTTTTGTTTTATCTGCCAACTGAAAACTGCACACTGCCAACTTTATTTTCACATATACCCTTAACCTTTAACCTTGAGCCTTGTGCCCTGTGCCCTGAGCCTTTTAAAAATTATGAATCCAAGCAAACTCATCTCAGATTTTTTATTTTCACAGGGCATCACGCAGCAGATCGCTGATCTCATAGGGTTGGTTTCAACCGTCATCATCCTTCTGTTTCTTGCCTTTATCTCCTACTGGATCACAAAACAATTCATGGTCCGTCTTATTGAAATAATCTTCAAGCGCAGCAAAAATACCTGGGATGACGCCCTGGTTCAGCATGGTTTTGTCCGGCGCCTTTCCTTTCTTATGCCCATCATAGTGATCTATCTGGCAGCTGATTTCCTGTTGCCCCAGCAGGCATTAGCACCTGAATTCTTTAAGCGCTTTGCAATGGTCTTCTTTGTCCTGGCATCTGTATGGATGCTTGATTCCATTCTCCTTGCTGTTCGTGAGATCTACAGCAAATCCGAAATGGCTTCACGCCGTCCTATCAGAGGATATTTAGATGCTGTCAAAATTATCGCCTTTGTCATGGCAGGCATCTTCATCGTTTCCATCCTTACAGACAAGTCCCCCTGGGGTATCCTCAGCATCCTCGGTGGATTTACCGTAGTTCTCATGCTGATATTCAAGGACACCATTCTGGGTTTTGTTGCCAGCATCCAACTTTCAGGCCACGACATGATCCGTATCGGTGATTGGATCGAGATGCCCAAATACGGGGCTGACGGCGATGTCATAGATGTGTCGATTCACACAGTCAAGGTACGCAACTGGGACAAGACCATTACCACAATCCCTACCTATGGGCTTGTTTCAGATGCCTTTAAGAACTGGCGGGGTATGTCCGAATCAGGAGGACGCCGCATAAAACGTTCCCTTCATATTGATATGAATTCAATTAAATTCTGTTCCGATGAAATGCTTGAGCGCTTTAACAAATTTGATTTTATCAGAGAATATATTGCAGGAAAACAGGAAGAAATAAACCTGTACAACAGAGAGCATGAAACAGACACTTCCCAGTTGATAAATGGCAGACGCCAGACCAATATCGGGGTTTTCCGCGCCTATACCGTTGCCTACCTGAAAAACAATCCCAAGATACACCAGAACATGACGTTTCTGGTTCGGCATCTTGAACCGACCCAGCATGGACTCCCTGTCCAGATATATGTCTTCAGCAATGATCAGGCCTGGGCGAATTATGAAGCTATCCAGGCTGACATTTTTGATCACCTGCTTGCAGCATTACCTGAATTTGAATTACGGGTTTTCCAGAATCCTACCGGGTATGATTTTTCGAAGATAGGTTGAGGGCTCAGGGCGCAGGGCTCAAGGCAAAAGACTTGATATTGGATACTAGATGCTGGTTACTAATTAAAAGATAAAAAAAACAACTTGATGCTGTTTCTCGTAATAGCTTTTACTACGTATCTGGGAGTCAAAACAGTTTTTTATCCAGGCAAGCGAGTGCAGTGAGACTCCGGTATCAGGCATCTAGCAACAGTTTTTTATCCAGGAAAGCGAGTGCAGCGAGACTCCGGTATCCAGCATCCGTTTTTTATTTTTGTCCTTTTTCCTTGCACCTCACTCCTAACCCCTCACGCCTCACTGTAAATTCTTTAGCCTTGTGCCTTGCGCCCTGAGCCCTGTGCCTTTTCCTAATCCAACGGCACCGTCTCAATCTGAACTTTGGCAAGGCCCTGCTCATAAAACCCCAACTGTTTTGCAGCACCTGAAGACAGGTCTATTATTCTTCCGTCAACAAACGGTCCACGGTCATTTACCCTCACAATCATTGACTTGCCATTTGTAAGATTTTTAACCCTGACATGGGTTGGCAACGGCAGATATTTATGGGCAGCAGTTGGTTTTCGAGGATCAAAGGCCTCGCCGTTGGCAGTCATTTCCCCCCCCTTCTGCTTCTGGGTTTCCTTTCCGTACCATGAGGCAATTCCAATCTCTGAATATTTGTATGCCTCATCTATGGACATTGGGACATAGCGTTTTCCTTTTACCACATACGGTGAATTTTTTACCCTGCCCTTCGCAATGGCCTCCTTGGGCGACATGCCGTCAATGGACTCAATATCATGGGTCATGGGCCAATCAAAAGGTGCCATGACAACCTCAAAGGTATATTTACCGATCTTATAGACGACCTTGCACGTTCCAACTGCCACATCAGTAGCAACCTTGAGTGTTTTATAAGTTCCCACCACCGTTCCTTTACTAATATCATAGGTGGTGGAGAAAAAACCACAACTGGACAGAACGAAGCACACAGTGCTTATCCATGCAAACAGGAGAAGCCTTTCAAAGAATCGATTCTGTTGATTAAGGGGAAAAATAAGGTGTTTTATGAAAAAAACGATTCGCAATGTTACCTACCTGCTTTTACCAGGTGAATACATAATAAAACTTCAACCTGCTCAAAAAAAGCCGATCGACATCAGTCTCGACCGGCTTTTCATAAAATGATTATAATCAAATAATCCTAACAGTTCAATACTGCTCCTTCTTTGAGTGGCAACCGCTGCATTTAATCGGTGCATCACTCCCTGCAATATTCACCTCTTTATGGCAATCCTTGCACAGTTTATGTGCCGCCTTCTTGTAGCTGTTAACAACAGGATTGCTTATATCTTTCGTATGGCAGCTGTCGCATTTGTCAATCACCATTACCTCATCCCTGGCATGATGACAAGCAGTACAGGCATATGAATCCTGATGCTGGCGATGCGGGAAATCAGCCGGTTTTCTCGCGGTCTCAGTCTGCAGAATAATATCTGCCGGACCAATGCTGACCTCAACACCGTAGGCATTTCCGGCAATAAACAGTGCCACCAAACCCATAATAATTAATTTCAAGCCCCTGGCAACTCTCATTTGTATCTCCTTAACACTTCATTATTTTGTATTTGATAAGTATTTTTTTCAAACCGGGCAAAGGATATAACGTCTCAAGTAAATGTCAAGCCCATCAAGCACCAGATTAAAATCCCTTACCCATGTTCTCTTGTTTTTCCACGTATTTCTTCAACGCATCGTGGGTGCAAACCTCAAAATATTTCCGGTTCACTTTCCCGGATGGCATGTAATTAACCGTATTCATTTCCTGAACCCAATCCTCCCTTATGATCAAGCGCTGAAAGGTGCCGGTAACCAATGGAAATTTTCCTGTATGGATTATTATGGGCTCTTGCTGTATCTCCGGAATCATGCAGTTCATGGTTTTTAGATCAATTTCCCTGGTCAGCTTATTAAAACCTGCCTCGTTCAATTCAATACCGTTAACATTATACCGCAGGATAATTTCATCATCGCTTAAGATATTGTCAGTATCTTTAGTCGATTGATAAACATACAGGTTAAAAGCCCTGCCATTTTTATCAATAACCCTGCGCAATGTTTTATGGCAGCTTGAAAGTCTGTCAGCCGAATTAATAGCCGGTGAAATCATAATTCTCTTCTTGCCGTCAAGCAGATATGCAGGAGGAGTAGTCTGATAACAAATACCAACCCCCAACTCGAGTATTGGCAATTTGTATTTGTTGCTTTTGTAATTATAGCGCTGAATGACGCTCAGCATATTTAATGCCAGGCCGCAAGCCCTGGCAACACAGTATTTCCCTGATTCATTATCTTCACGTTCAAGAATAGCAAGGATAATGGCATCTCCTTCAATAAACACCTTGAGGGCAGCGTATTGAGACACAATCTCAGAAATGGGGTTGAAAAAATTCAGGCTGAAATACGAAGCCGGGTTTAAGCCACTTTCAGCAAGCTGCTTTGTGATAACCGTTGCTCCACGAACATCGGCCTTCATGATGACATGACTGGTAACCGGTTTTGTATCAAGCTCAAAAACCCCCTCATGGGGGAGAAGGAATTCATAGAGGGTATTGTTAGTTTTAGAGAGAGCTATGGTTTTCTCCTCCGTAACCAGACTGACCCTGTTAATCGCCTGTTTCAGCAACTTAAAATTTTCCAGATCCCGATGATACTTAGAAAATCCTTTAAGAAATTGCAGGAAATACTCATTCCGTTTCTGAACATTCAGCCTTCCTATAGTCATGGCTGTCTTCTTCAGACTCACCAGTGAAACGGACTTGCCGTAATAGACCTTAAGCCGCTTAAGATGGGCGTTTACACTTTTTTTGGCATCATTTGAAGTAAGGTACTGCAGGACCTGCTGGGGGGCAAGAGGAGGGCAATATTCACGGTATATCTGTTTCATTTCATAGGAAGCAACAATCCTCTGAATAAGTCTTTTCTGATTAAACTTTTCATAAAAGAAATTAAAGATTCTTTTCTGCTCTTTTTCCATTGCTTCAAAGGACCGCAGCTCTCCTTCATCCTGATTGAGTTTATTTTTCCTTTCCTCAATCTCTTTACGGGTTTGATAATAATCCATCAGGAGGCCTACTGTTTTAACCTGTCTGATCCACCCATCAATTTTCAGGCTTTCTATTTCAGCCTTTCTCTTCGAGCCTGTGGAATCCTCATCGGGTTTACTTTCCTTATCCTCTTTTTCTTTCTCCCGGGATATATTCAATTTCCCCAGCAAATCACTGATCAACTTCAGGAGGACATCATATTTATCAGGATCATCGATTCTGTTTCCCAATAGCACATAATGCTCCAGCATGAAGTAATCATCATTCTGGTTGTCAATATGCAGGATAGGGTTAACAAAAATGTCATCTTTCAATAGAGAGTGCCGGCCATAATTTGCCTCACGCCTCTCTTTCAAAGGTTTCTGGGCCTCAAGCAGATGCTGGAATAATTCCCTGCTGGCTTCACTTATGATCAGCCCCCTCTTGTGACGTATCTCCCGAACCCTTTCCTTAAGGCTCAAGGTCTGCAGTACCATTTCATCATCATCAGTGCTTTCATACTCCCAGACCTGGTTATTAAGCCTTGTCAGAAGCTCCTCAAACTGCATGTTGATTTCCTGGATGATAAACTTACAGACTGCAACTTGAGCCAGGTAATCGATCTGCACCTCCCCGTCACCCATCTTGGCCCTTTTAACAGCACCAAGCATGATATCCCGGCAGAGTCGAATGAATTCCTCTTTTTCCTTGGTCCAGTTATATTCCACGTCAATATCCTCATCTGTCTTTGCAACCTTGAGGATCAGATGAAATATTATCTTGGAGACAGACTCTCGAAAAACCGGGCTTAAATGGACATCGTAACGGAAATTGTCGACCCCGGGCATTATGCGGTTTAACGAAAAACGGGCGGAATACAACTCTGGAACAGGGCCGCTCCAAGCTGCACTTTGAGAAAAAAAATGTTTACCGAGTATTGAGACCATTGACAAGGGCAACGCCCCTTATTACAGGAATGCCATTCGCCACAGGATCATCATCCAGGGACATATATCCTTCATCAAAATTGACCTCTGAACCGTTTACAAGAGCAACACCACGCACGATCTCGGTCATGCTTACAAAGGGCCTATCGTTCACCAGCGCGACTCCCCTGATAAGAGAACCACCATTTACAAGCTGCTCACCGGCCACATAAACCGTGGTATCTGCGCTCTCACCTTCACCCACTACATCTACCTTCACTTCTACACCATTTACCAGGGCAATACCCCTGAGCATGGTTACGCCATTGACCAGTGCAGTGCCTCTGATCATTGGAATACCGTTTACCAGGGCAACACCCCGAACCAGCGCAATTTCATTGGTAAGAGCATCAGTATGCTCCTGTTGAACAC